>PMKA01000191.1 GCA_003157575.1 Opitutia bacterium | reverse complement strand
CGGGCCGCAGCCATCTGTCCCGCGACCGCCATGCCGACGGCGTTGCCGACGCCCTGGCCCAGCGGCCCGGTGGTGCATTCAACCCCCGGGATCTCGCCGAACTCCGGGTGCCCCGGAGTTTTGCTGCCGAGCTGGCGGAAGTTCTTGATGTCTTCCAGCGAAAGATCGTAGCCGCTGAGGTGCAGCCAGGTGTAGAGAAACATGCTGCCGTGGCCGGCGGAGAGGATGAACCGGTCGCGATCAAGCCAGCGGGGTTCATCCGGATTGTGCGCAAGCGCGTGGCCGTAAAGCACCGCCCCGATCTCGGCATCGCCCAAGGGCAGGCCAAGATGACCTGACGCAGCCTTGTGGATGGCATCGATGGCCAGCCCCCGCGCCTCAGCGCAGGCAAGTGTGAGTTTCTCTGTGTCGAGCTTCATAAAAATGTAATGACAAACATTGCATCCATCGTCCGCAGAATGCGGGCCGGAAGCCTACTTGTCTATCGATTCCGCCCATCCAGTGGAAAGCCCAAATTTGCGGAAACACAAACGGAGGAGGAATCCGGACAGCCGGATCGCGCAACAGCCGGAAATCTCCGGCAGCAACGCAATGCCCTCCCGAGTCAAGAGGGAGGACGTCAGCGCAGCGGGCGGCGCTTCCCGGCAAACCGGAAACCCGACGTCAAGGCTGAACCCGCGGCGCTCGCCATGTTCTGGAGACGCGACGCCCTCGGCGCGTTTCCGATCGCAGACGGCGCCAAAAAAACGAATACCGACAGACGCTCAGCTCGCCGTCGCCGCCGGGTTCGCAGGAGCCACGGGAGCCGCAGGAGCCGCGGCGGCAACTTGAGCCGCAACAGGCGCCGGAGCAGCCGCAGGGGCGGCGACCTCCTCTTCAAAGCGCTTCTTCTTCACGGCCATGGCCGCCTTGCCGGTGCGGGTCCGGAGATAGTACATCCGGGCGCGCATGTTCTCGCTCTCGCTCTCGATCTCCACCTTCTCGATGTTCGGTGAATTGACCGGAAACACGCGCTCGACACCTTCGCCGTAGCTGATGCGCCGGACGGTGAAAGACTCGTGGATGCCGTGCCCCTTGCGGGCGATTACGACGCCGGAGAAGATCTGAATTCGCTCCTTGTCGCCTTCGCGCACCTTCGTGTGGACGCGGACGCCATCGCCCACCTTGAACGGCGGCAGGCCCTTATTGATCTGATGGGCGGTGATTTCTTTAATGATCGGGTTCATTGTGATGCTTCTCCAGTAAATCGGGTCTGATCTGGCGGGTTTTCTCCATCCGCCGCGCGAGCCGCCACTTTTCGATCTCGCCGTGGTGCCCCGAAAGAAGCACCTCCGGCACGGACATGCCGCGAAACTCGGCGGGCCGCGTGTACTGAGGAAAGTCGAGCAACTTGCCGGTGAAGCTTTCGCTCGTCAACGACTTTTCCTCTCCAAGTACGCCGGGGATGAAACGGGCCAGCGCATCGATGACCACCGCCGCCGCAAGCGTCCCGTTTGTCAGCACGTAGTCGCCGATGCTGATCTCCTGGTCAATCAGCTGGTCGCGAATGCGCTGGTCGATGCCTTCGTAGTGGCCGCTGAGCAGCACAAGATGCTGCTGCTGCGACAGCTCCTCCGCCAGACCCGGGCTCAACGGCACGCCGTCCGGCGTGAGGTAGATGCGGCGGCAGCCGGGCTTCTGGAGCTGTTCGATCGCCGCAAATGCAGGTTCGGGCTTCAACACCATTCCGGCGCCGCCCCCAAACGGCCGGTCATCCGCCCGATGGTGCTTGTCCGTCGCCCAATCGCGCAGATCGTGCACCTTCACCGAAAGAAGGCCGGCGCCGATGCCCCTGCCCAGGATGCTCTCGGCGAGAAACCCGTCGAGCATCTGCGGGAAAAGCGTGATGACGTCGATGTGCAGCGGCATTGATTTGTCTCATCCTACACGAGCCAGCGGAGAACTCAGAGCAAATAATCGGGGAAACGGGGGCGTTGTAGAACGCCAAATAGAAGCCGAGGTCGACACCGACTTCTAATTGGCGCTGGACACCGGCGGACCGAGCCGGAACCGCCAGGCTGAACCGGGGCCGACTGTAGCCTTGGCGAAGGCGGGCAGCTACTTCGTTCCGCAGGGCGCGCGCCGCTGGCGTTGGTCCGAGGTGTCGCAGAGGAAAACGGTGAGACATGACCCTCTCGGACCTGATCCTCGTCAGCCTCGCAGCAATCTGCGGCGTTGCGTCGGGCGCGCCAAGTCCGCACATTCACGGGCTCCGTCATGACAGAAAACAAACCAGACTCCCCCGCTCCTGCGCCAACCGACTTCATCCGCGACATCGTCGCAGCCCATGTCGTCGAGCGCCGCTACCCGAGAATCGTCACCCGGTTTCCGCCGGAGCCCAACGGCTACNNCCGACCAAGGAGGACGTCGAGTACGTGGAGTCGATCATCGCGGACGTGAAATGGCTGATCGACGGCTGGGCCGACCATTGCCTTGGATTCAAGACGAAGGGCGCGACGCCGGAGACGGTCCCGGTCGACGGCAAACCGGACTTCTTCCTTGCCGCCGCAAATTTCGCCGCGGGCGGCGCGACGCCGGCCGGCCAGGCCGTGGAGCCCTTCTACGCGAGCGACTATTTCGCGCAGATCTACGAATGCGCCCTCACGCTCATCCGGAAGGGCCTCGCCTACGTTTGCGACCTCAGCCCCGAGGAAACCGAACGCTATCGCGGCTCGCCCGACAAGCCCGGGATGGACAGCCCGTTCCGCGGCCGCACGGTCGCCGAGAACCTCGATCTTTTTCAGCGCATGAAGGCGGGCGAGTTCCCCAACGGCGCCCGCACGCTCCGCGCGAAGATCGACATGGGCGCGCCCAACATCTGGCTGCGCGATCCCGTCATTTACCGCATCCGCCACGCCGAGCACCATCACACGGGCGCCGCATGGTGCATCTACCCGATGTACGACTTCGCCCACTGCATCAGCGACTACATCGAGGGCGTCACCCACAGCATCTGCAC
>PMKA01000395.1 GCA_003157575.1 Opitutia bacterium | reverse complement strand
GGGCTGCTGAAGCATTTCGCGGAGCGAACGTTCGTTATCGAGCGCGGGGAAGTATCTGAAATGCAATCTCGGGAGGCAACTCGATGAATATCGAATTCAAGGGGACTAAGGCGCAAGGGATTTTCGTCGGCAACCAGTGGCGGCCGGCAAGCACGGGCAGGACGATTCCAGTAGTCTCGCCGACCGATGGCGCGGTGTTCACCGAAATCGCAGCCGGTGGCGCTGCGGACATCGATGCAGCGGTGNNATCGCCCAGCTCGCCGAGGGCGGCGCCGAAGATGCCGATCGTGCGGTGGCAGCGGCCCGCGCCGCGTTCGAACAGGGAGCCTGGAGCAAGATGACGGCCACCGAGCGCGGGCGGCTGCTCACGAAGCTCGGTCGGCTGATCGAAGATCGCGCCGAAAGCCTGGCAGCGCTCGAGGCGAAAGATACTGGCAAGCCGATGCGCCTTGCGCGTGGCGACATTGCCGCGCTGGCGCGATACTTCGAGTATTACGGTGGCGCGGCGGACAAAATGCACGGCGAGACGATTCCGTTCCTGGACGGCTATCACGTGTCGACCGTCTGGGAGCCGCTTGGTGTCACCGGGCACATCATTCCATGGAATTATCCGGCGCAAATGCTGGGCCGGACGGTTGCCCCGGCCCTGGCTGTGGGAAATGCGACCGTCGTGAAGCCGGCCGAGGATGCGTGTCTCGTTCCTCTCAAGCTCGGCGAGTTCGCCGCGGAAGCCGGTTTTCCGGAGGGCGTGGTCAATATCGTTCCCGGCCGGGGAGAAGAGGCCGGCGCGGCGTTGGCTGCGCACCATGGCATTGATTTCATTTCGTTCACGGGAAGTCCGGAAGTCGGAACCCTGGTGCAGACGGCGGCCGCAAGGAACCACATCGGCTGCACGCTCGAGCTTGGCGGAAAATCACCTCAGGTCGTGTTCGCCGATGCGGACCTCGACGCAGCCGTCAACTCGGTCGTAAACGCCATCATCCAGAACGCGGGGCAGACCTGCTCCGCCGGGTCCCGGGCGCTGATACAGCGAAATATCTGGGACAAGTTCGTTGCGGAACTCGTCGCGCGGTTCGGCAAGCTGAGGGCTGGGTCGCCCGAGATGGATCTCGATCTCGGTCCCGTCATCAGCGCGCATCAAAAAAAGGGAATTGACGGCTTTATCAGCCGCGCGACGGGGGCCGGCGTGCCCTGTCTCGCCCGGGGGCAGGTCGCGGATGGTGTTCCGCCCGGGGGGTTTTACGTCCCCCCGGCCATATTCGGGCCGGCTCCCCGGGACAGCGAAATCGCCCGAGAGGAGGTTTTCGGGCCTGTTCTGGCTGCACTGCCCTTCGACGACGAAGCGGATGCGATCAGGCTTGCGAACGGGACCGACTTCGGTCTGGTCGCCGGTGTCTGGTCGGGAGACGGCGGACGCGCATTGCGTGTCGCCAAGAAAATCCGCGTCGGCCAGGTATTCGTCAACGGCTATGGAGCCGGAGGGGGCATCGAATTGCCGTTCGGCGGCATGAAGAAATCGGGCCACGGACGCGAGAAGGGCTTCGAAGCGCTCTACGACCTGGCAGCGCTCAAGACCATTGTCATCAAACACGGATAGGGAACAGCAAATGCGTTTGCAGGGTAAAGTCGCGCTTGTCACCGGGGGCGCATCGGGTTTCGGTGCCGAAATCGTTCGCCTTTTTGTGAAGGAGGGTGCGAAGGTTGTTATCCTCGATCTTAATTCGGAGGGCGGCAAGAAGGTCGCCCAGGAAGCCGGCGGCGGTACAATCGCGATTGGCGGAGACGTCACCAAGCGCGCTGATATCGACCTGTCGATCAAGTCCGCGATCGAAAACTTAAAACGTCTCGATATCGTGGTCAACAATGCCGGCTGGACTCATCGCAACAAACCCATGTTGGAGGTTTCCGAGGAGGAGTTTGATCGGGTCTACGCGATCAACGTGAAGTCCATCTTCCATATGACGAACGCCGTCCTGCCGGTCATGCGAAAACAAGGTGGCGGCTCAATCATCAACATTGGATCCACCGCAGGCATCCGGCCGCGTCCGGGACTGACCTGGTACAACGGCTCAAAAGGCGCCGTGAATCTGGTCTCAAAGTCGATGGCGGTCGAACTGGCGCCCGACAAGATCCGGGTCAATTGCGTCGCTCCGGTGATCGGCGAGACAGCTTTGCTGGAATCCTTCATGGGGGTACCAGACACGCCCGAGAACCGCGCAAAATTCGTGGCCACAATTCCGCTCGGTCGTATGTCGCTTCCCGGAGATGTTGCGAAAGCCTGTCTCTATCTCGCGTCAAACGACGCAGAGTTCATCACGGGCGTGATCTTGCCGGTCGATGGCGGACGAACCGTCTAGGTATCGAAGCGCGCTGCTCTATGGAAATGCCTTCTGCGGGACCGCAAACAAGATGAATTATGCAGCGCCGATCACGCCACTATTCGTCCCCGCGGACCGGCCCGACCGCTTTCGAAAGGCGGTCGCTTGCGGGGCGGACGCCGTCATCATCGATCTCGAAGACGGAGTGGCCCCCGACCGGAAGGACGCAGCGCGAGACGCGCTGCCCATGGCTCTGGGTCTTGGCGTTACGGTATTCATCCGTATCAATCCGCTGGGTTCGCTCTGGTATGAGGCGGATGTGGCGGCCGTTCGCCAATTGCCATTCGACAATATCATGCTTCCGAAGGCTGAAAGTTGCGATGCGATCGAAGACCTTCAGAGCAGCATCGGTCGACGCAACCTGATCCCATTGATTGAAACGGCAAAGGGTCTCTCTGAAATCTCCGCAATAGCTCGGAAGCCGGGGGTGCGTCAGTTCGCCTTTGGACCGGCTGACTACGCGCTTGACCTGGGAATAGCACCGAACCCGGATGCGTTTTCCTTCGCACTCTCTTCCCTCGCCGTGGTCAGCCGTGCTGAGGGCCTTTCTCGGCCGCTCGACGGTCCGTCCTTTGACGTCGAAGCCGGAGAAGCCTTGCTGGTGGAAGTCGACCAGGCGCGACGCCTTGGCGCAGGCGGGAAGCTCTGCATCCATCCCCGACAAGTCGCTGCCGTCCGCCGTGGTTTCAACCCGAGCCAGGAGGAGATTGCGTGGGCCCGGAAAATCGGGCGGCTGCCCAGGGCGAAGGCGCTCAAACCGTAGCGGGCAAGATGGTTGATCGCCGC
>PMKA01000185.1 GCA_003157575.1 Opitutia bacterium | reverse complement strand
ACCGAAGCGACGGCAAAAACTGTGAAATATGCGGGCTAGAAACATCGAAGCAAATGTCTGTTCAGGTGGATTCATGCCGGCCACCTCTGTTCGAGCCAGCGAGACAGCAGCGAAAGCGGGTAGCAGAGTGCGAAGAACAGAACGAAAAGAAACAGGTAGATCGGAAAGGGCTCGTGTGTGCGCTCGATCACCTGTTGGGCTCGCTTCACGACATCGACCACGCCGACCAGAACCACCAGCGACGTGGTTTTGATCATCCGGGTGACGAGGTTCACCGTACCCGGCAGCAGGCGACGGATAGCCTGCGGTACGATGATGAAACGGTGGAGCTGCGTTTCAGAGAGACCGAGGGCGCGTCCACTTTCGTATTGGGCAACCGAGATTGATGAAAGCGCTCCGCGGACCAAGTCGCTCATCTCGGCGCCGCCCCAGAGGGAGAACACCATGATCGCCGCAATCTCGCCGGAAATCGTGAGATTCAACGCGATGGGCACCGCGAAGAAAGCCACGAAAAGCCAGACGAGAACCGGGATGGTTCGAAAAGCCTCCAAGTAGAGCCTCGCCGCCGTTCGCGCGGTTCGGGAGGGGGCAAGACTGGCCACACCGGCCAGGCAGCCTAGCAAAAGACCGAACCCCACGGAGCATACCGCCACCTCAAGGCTGGCCCTGAGGCCATCGAGCAAAAGGGGCAGGTTCTGCAGCAGCAGCTTAAGCGGGCCGATGGCCATAACGCAGCCTCCTTTCCAGACGAAATAATGCCCAGGACGCCGGCACGATCATCAACAGGTATGCCAGTGTGAGCAGCAGCAGGGATTCGTAGGTCTTGTAGTAAAGTCCGATCAATCCCTGGGTCAGGTGCATCAGATCGGGGACCGCGATGATTCCGACGATCGAAGTCTCCTTGAGAAGGAAGATGCAATTGGCCGCCACGCCCGGTAGCGCTGTGGCCAGCGCCTGCGGGAGGATCACGTATCGAACGAGCTGGAAGCGGGAGAGTCCGATGCTCAGGCCCGCCTCAATCTGCTCTTTCTTCACGGCATCGAACCCGGAACGAAAGGTCTCGATCATGTAGCTCCCCCCGAGAAACGTGAGCCCGACCACGGCGCACGTCAGGCCGCTCCAGCGGATGCCCAATGCCGGAAGACCGAAATAAAGAAAGAAGAGCTGGACGAGCAGCGGCGTGTTGCGGGCGACCTCCACGTAGCTGCGCACCAGGAAACGCGCGCCGGGAATCGGCACATGGCGGAGCCCATTGCCCAGGAGCCCGACCACAAGCGAGCCGCCGATCGCGGCAACACCCAGGCCAAGGGTGAGCAGAAAGGCGCGCCCGAAGTCGGGCAGGTGGCGCGCGATGAACGGTGCATCCAGAGCCATGGGGCAAATCAGGTCGAAGGATCTTCGACGAGCACGGTGCTGGGATCCTTCACCGCGGAGCCGAAATGCGGCCGGAGTTCCTTTTCGTAGGCACGGCGGAAGAATCCTTCCTTGCGCAGACGGATGATTTGTTCGTTGGTCCAGTTGAGCAGCTCGGCATTCCCTTTCTTGACGGCCGGCGCGATCACGTCGGCATTGCCGAGGTTGGCCTCAATGAGTTTGAAACCCGGATTTGCCTGCGTCCACGCGAAGAGCAGCATGTTGTCGTGGGAAAGCGCCGCACCGCGCCCGTCCTTCAAAGCCTGGAACGCCTCGGTGTTCTGGTCGAAGCGCAGGAGTTCGACCTCCGGATAGTTCTTTACGAAGTAGGACTCGGCAGTGGTTCCCTTGTCCACAATCAGGACATGCCCTTTCAAATCCGACAGGGACCGGAGAGGACTGTCGTTCGGAACGACAACGCCGAGCGCGGCCCGCATGTAGGGCTGGGCAAAATCGACGACCTCGGCGCGCTCCGGGGTGTTGGTGAAGTTGGCGAGGATGATGTCGACCTTGTTGGATTGCAGGAAGGCCACGCGATTCGCCGCCTCCAAGGTGACGAACGTCACCTTTCGTTCGTCGCCGAGCAGCACCCGACCGAGTTCGCGCGCGAGGGCGACGTCGAAGCCGACGTTGCGCCCGTCCTGGTCGATATAGCCAAACGGCGGCTTGTCGCCGAACACCCCGACAATGAGCGTGTCGCGCCGGCGAATCTCGGCGAGGGAGCTTTTGGCGGTGTTCTTCCCGCATCCGCCGAGAGACACGGCAACCATGAGCAGGGCCAGGACTGTGAGGGCTGAACGGAATCTGAGATTCATGTGTATTAGTTTCGATGGATTTCGTCGCGGCGAGCGACGATTCTGTTGGAAACCGGTGCTCTGTCACCGCCAGGGACTGTGCGGCGCTGACGGAGCAGCGCCCTCCACCTTTGGTTGCGGCTGACGCAGCGATATGTGGAGTTGTGTTTGCCGATTGTTGATAGCTTTGCTCTGGTTGAGCCGTTGGTCATATGTGGGAGGTGAGCAGCCGGCGCGCGACGGCGCGCGCTCGCGCGTTCTCCTCGGGCAATCCGATGCTGATCCGCACCCAGGTGTTGTAGGGCGGGAAGACCCGGCCGATGACAATGCCTTCCCTGGCAAATGCGGCGGCGACTTCGTCGGCCGGGCGTCCGGCATCAAAGTAGACGAAGTTCCCGGCTGCAGCCGTGTGGCGCAGGCCGAGGGCGTTCAGGTCGTTGTGCCAGGCGTTGCGCTCGTCGGTCACCAGCAGGCGCACGCGGTCGATCTGGGCGGGATCGCTGAGGCTTCCCGAGGCCGCGGCGATCGAGAGCCGGTTGAGATCCCGGGCAAAACCGACGCCGCGGGATCGCAGGAAGTCGGCCAGGGGGCGCGGGGCGACCGCGTAACCAAAGGCAAGCGCGGCAAGCCCGTGCGCCTTCGAGAAAGTCCGGAAGACGATGACATTCGCTCCCGCGCGGGTCAGGTTCGCCGCGGTGCGTCCGCGAAAATCGTCGCAGAATTCGAGGTAGGCTTCGTCCACGACCACGAGTGCCCGCTTTGAGACAGCTTCCGCAAATGCCGTGAATTCCGCCGCCGGGCTCACCGTGCCCGACGGATTGTGGGGGTTAACGAGAAACACGGCCTTCGTCCGGGCGTTCACCCGGGCGGCGAGCGCGGGCAGATCGTTCTCCAGGTTGTCGTTGAGCGGCACCGGGACGACCACGCCTCCGACGCGCCCGGCGGCATCGACCAATGCCGGATATCCGGGAACCGAATACACATACTCCGCGCCGGGACCGCCTTGCAGCCCGAGGTGCAAGCCCAGCGGCTCCAGCACCTCGCCAAGCAAAATCTGCTCAGGGGCGACGTTCTCGAAGGCCGCGATCTGATGCGCAAGCGCGGCTGCCTCATCTCCTGTGTAACGGTGCAGTCCGGCAAGATCGGCCTGAATTGCGGCGAGCGCCCGTGGCGAAGGGCCGAAGGGATTCTCGTTCAACGCAAGCGAGATCGGCCGCGGGGCGGGTCCGGCCGGAGCGGCAGGAGCCGGTTGCGGCCCGGCAAACGCGCGGCTGCGCGACAGCATGACACCGGTCAGCAGCGCCGCGCCGCCGGTCTTGAGCCATTGGCGGCGGCTGGATGGGGCGAGGACTGAATCGCCTTGGGGCGTCGGGTTTGGACGGCTTTTGTTCATCCGAGGCATAAGTTTGCAGAAACCGCGATGCTCACTCGTGGACATGATCTCGTCAGGTGACCGCGTAGGAAGCCCGCTCGCGGGCGATTGTTTCCTCGAAATCCTCCTTCGCCAGGCCTATGGAGGACAGGTCGCG
>PMKA01000195.1 GCA_003157575.1 Opitutia bacterium | reverse complement strand
GAGCTTTGCGACGACACCGGGCACCGTCAGTCCGGCCATCGAATGCCCGACAACAACAACGTCAACGAATCCCGCGTCGTCGACATCGGCGACCACGGAGTTCACGAAGTCTGCAATCCCGACGCTCGTCAGATCCGCCGGCCTGGTGGCGCGGCCCGGGAGGTCCACAGCAACGACACGCAGTTCCGGTGCCTGTCGCGCCAATTCGACGACCGTGGGATCCCAGCAATCGGCGGCGTGCGCGCCACCGTGTATGAGCACCAAGCCGGGCAGTGCCATTCTGGGAGCTTAGCTGGCCGCAAATGGCCCCGATCGCGAAGGAGAAGACAGTGGACCGCGACACCTACCAGCGGGGACTTGAAATCCGCTCCGCAGTGCTGGCGAGCAATACGTTCACCAAGCGCTCGCCAACGCGAACGACTTCACCAGGCCGCTGCAGGATCTTGTCACCGAGTACTGCTGGGGCGCGGTGTGGGGCCGCGAGGAACTGCCACTGAAGACACGCAGCATGCTGAACCTGGCCATGATTTCCGCCCTCAACCGGCCGAACGAATTACGCACGCACGTCAAGGCCGCACTGACCAACGGCGTGACCCGGGATGAGATTCGCGAGGTCTTTCTGCAGGTCGCCATCTACGCGGGCGTGCCTGCCGCGGTGGACAGCTTTCGCATCGCCAGCGAGGCATTCGCCGAACTCGACAACACCTAGGGGGTGGTGATGGAAATCGGGTTTATCGGGTTGGGAAACATGGGCTTTCCCATTGCGCGACGCCTTATCGAAACGCGGCCCTCGGGGCAAAAGCCGCGGCATCGTCCAGAGAGGTCGCCGATCAGGCCGAGACGGTGATGGCCAGCCTGCCGTCACCATCGGCGTCGCTGGAAGTGGCGACGGGAGCCGCTGGTGTGATCGAGGGCTCACGGGTCAGGCGCTACATCGACCTGTCAACCGTCGGCAGCCGAACGGCGGTGCAAATCCATGACCTGCTGGCGGAACGGAACATCGCCGCACTCGACAGCCCGGTTAGTGGCGGTGTCAGCGGAGCCGAAAAGGGGGCACTTGCCCTCATGGTGTCCGGCCCGCGCAACGAATTCGATGTCATCCGAAGCGCACTCGAAGCCATCGGGCGGCCGTTCTATATCGGCGAAAAGCCCGGGTCGGCGCAGACGATGAAGCTCGCCAACAACATTCTGGCGGCCAACGTCCTGGTCGCAACCGCAGAAGTCGTCGTCATGGGCGTCAAGGCCGGTCTAGACCCCGCCGTGATGATCGACGTGCTCAACGCGGGCTCGGGCGCAACCAGCGCAAGCCGCGACAAGTTCCCCCGCGCGATCCTGCCGCGCACCTTCGATTACGGCTTTGCCACCGGGTTGATGCTCAAGGATGTGCGGCTTTATCTCGATGAGGCCAAAGCGCTCGGCGTGCCNNCTCGAAAAGGCCGCTGGCGTGACGGTCGGCGGGTCCCCCGCCTAGCCTCGCTACCGTGCCTTAATACGCTCGCGCACAAGGTATTTCTGCACCTTCCCGCTCGCTGTGCGGGAAAAATCTTCGACTTGGTGCAGTTCCTCAGGCCACTTCTGCCGGGCCACGCCGGCGCGCTCGAAGCCGTCACGGACCTCATCGAGGGTTGGCATCGCGTGGCCGGGCTTGATGCGCAGCACCGCGGCAACCCGTTCGCCGAGGCGCGCATCGGGCGCCGGCACNNTCGTCGAGGATCCCGATATCGCCGGTGTGGTACCACCCGTCCTCGTCGAAGGCCCGGGCGGTCAGGGCCGGGTCGGTGTAGCCGAGGAACAGATCCGCTCCACGACTGAGGATTTCGCCGTCATCGGCCAGCCGGATCTCCACGCCAGGCCGCGCCTCGCCGTCGGTGAAGAGCCGCTTGTCTTCCGGCGCAGTCCAATGTGAACCGGTGATCGACGGGTGTTCACTGCTGCCGTAGGAGCGGTGGACGAGGATGCCGAGATCGGCCAGCCGCCGCGTGACGGCGGCTGGGACCGTGGATCCCCCGAGGCCGAGGTACTTGATGTAACGGAGGTGGCCGTCGGTGAATCGCGGGTGGTCGAGCAGGCTGGTGACGAAGTAGGGGGGCCCGCCGCCGAGTGAGACGCCGTCGGATTCCATCAGGTCGATCGCCCGACCGGGGTCCCAGACATCGCAGAGATCGATTGGCGCACCTTCGATAACCGGAATCAGGAATGCCCCGAGCATGCCGATGAAATGTCCGACGGGCAGCGCGGTGAGTTGCCTGCCGCGATCCGGCGGGTAATTCGCCAGCAGCTGGCGAGTCTCGAATCCCAGCGTCTGGTGGCTATGGATCACGCCCTTGGGGTTGCTGGTGGTGCCGGAAGTAAACGCGATAAGCGTCGGGCTGGCAGGGTCGGCCGCCAACGTGCCGGCCATTGGCTCGGTATCCACCAGCACGTCGAAGCTCGAACCCGCCAGGGCGACGATCGGCACGTCGGCACAGACATCGGGGTGGTAAGTCATTCGCCCGAACCGCTCGGCGGTGACGAAGGCGCGGGGCTTGACGCTGGCGAGGATGAACCCCACCTCCCTGGGCCCATAGAAGTGGACGATCGGGACAATCACCGCACCCAGGAATGCCGACGCCCAGAATGTCGCCGCCGCCTCCACCCAGTTCGGCAGTTGGAACGCCACCACGTCGCCCGGCCCGACGCCGCGGGCTCTCAACGCAGCGGCCAGCCTGCGGGCAAGCAGTTCGACATCACCGAAGGTCCCGTCGAAAGGTCGCTCGGTCGAATGAACTCGAAATGTGACATGCGGGTTGTCTTTGAGGCCCCGAGCCAGCAGCTCCCCGAGGGTGTCCGAAGTCCACCAGCCATGGTCTGCATAGCGTTTCGCCAACTCTGGCGGAACGTCACGGACTCGGAAGTCGGTCACACTGCTCCTCTAATGACGTTTTCTACCGTGGCCACGGTAGAACATCATTCTCGTCTGATTTTTGGTCCGGTCGAGGGAGCACCTCCGCAGCAACTGCTGCCTTGGGCGGCTCCGGTTGGCGAGCCGGAGAATGGTATTATCCATATTCAAGAACGGCACTTGCGCGCATACCGACAATACAGACGACTACCAGGCCCGATGACTAATCGAGACGCTTACCGGAAACCCGTTGATTGGCAGCTGAACAGAATGTTAGATTATCTATCTTATGACGGGGTTTGGCTCACTTGGGCTATCAACGCCGAAGGTCGGCTGTCGTGATCGAACACGCTGACGGAACACGCACGCCCCTGATCGACGCGAGCGTGCACATCTTCTTTCCGTCTACCAAGGACTTACGCGCCACGTTGCGTGAGCCGTTCAAGAGCCGCGGGTTCCCCGACTACGAGATGGACTGGTACGGGGCGCCGGGCGGCGAGTACGCACCGAACGCCGAGGGACCGGACGGCCAGTATCCCGGTTCGGATCCGGAATTCGTTGCCAACGAATTATTTTCGAAGCGCGGGGTCGATGTGGCGATCCTGCACCCGGCGGGCCGCGGCATCATGCCCGATCGGCACCTCGGCACCGCACTGCATGCCGCACACAACGAGATGATGGTGTCGCGCTGGCTGGATTCCGACAAGTTCGGCGACCGGTTCCGTGGCACCATCCGGGTAAATCCCGACGACATCCCCGGCGCGCTGCGTGAGATCGAGAAGTACAAAGACCATCCGCGCGTGGTGCAGATCGGCGTCCCGCTGCAATCCCGCGAACTCTTTGGCAAACCGCAGTTCTGGCCTCTGTGGGAAGCGGCGGTCGACGCCAACTTGCCGGTGGCCGCGCATATCGAAGTCGGCTCGGGCATCGGCTTTACCCCGACGCCGTCCGGGAACACCCACACCTACGAGCAGTACGTCAGCTTCATGGCGCTGAACTACCTCTA
>PMKA01000007.1 GCA_003157575.1 Opitutia bacterium | reverse complement strand
GAGTTTTTATAACCCTCCTGGACACTTTGTCTGGGCCCTCAATCCCGCTTCTGCCATGTCGGTTGGCCTTCATTGGAAGGAATATACAAAGACCGAGCTTTTGACGTTTTTCAAATTGGAAGGAATGCGTTGTGTGCGCCACTATTATTGCCGCTATGTTAAACGCACCACGTCGTCTTTCTTGCGAAGGGCTCTAGTCGGGTTTATTTACTGGCTCTTCCCGTCTTTCATGCAATGCCAGGTTGCGATCTTCGCTAAGGACTAGGCACGGGAAGAGATGAACATCAGGCTTCTCTCAGGCTCGCTTATCAGCTACAGTTACACTGCGTGGCTCGGCCGGTTCCCAAACCACTTTGTGCGTAAAGCAATGCTGGGTTTGTGGCTGGGCCGGCTCGGCGCTGGTACCTCGGTGCAGATGGGCTGCCGGTTCATGAACGGTCGCAAGGTCCATCTTGGAGAGCGCAATATGATCAATTTCGGCTGTGTTTTCGATGGCCGCCGGCATGAGATTCGCACGGGCAACGACGTGTCCATCGGACCCGAGGCAACCATCCTCACTCTCGGCCATGATCCGCAGTCCCCGGATTTTGCGGACCGGGGAGGGGACGTAATCATCGGTGACCGAGTTTGGATCGCCTACCGTGCACTTATCCTTCCCGGAGTCACGATCGGAGACAGCGCGGTGATCGCGGCTGGGGCGGTCGTGGCGCGTGATGTGGGGCCCTTTGAGATCGTCGCTGGAGTGCCCGCGAAGCCAGTCGGCCTGCGGAACAAGGAGCTGACGTATCGGCTCAGCTATAAACCGCTCATCGGCTGAAATTGGCGGCAGAGATGGGGCTGCACATTTGCTATGATAGAGAATAATTTTATAACCGGGCATAAGGGCGGACGGGAAGTGGTTTGTTTTCGGCGTGTGCGTCTTGGCACGATGCGGTCGAATCTCGCCTGACTCTTATGGCCAATGTGTCGATACATCGACGCTCTGAGGTCGTTCTATTTGCGGCTTCCGACTCGGGAGGGTCGGCGGAATATATCTTTTATCAAGCAAGGGCAATGCATGCGAAGGGTGCTTGGCCGGTACTCTTTTGCACTCCTAGGTACCTCCCCGGACGGAAGATCTCGTTTCCGGTCCGACGCCAAGTCTACGGAATGCCCAAGGGCAATGTGCCAAAGCTATTACGCCGGCTCTGGCAGGTTTCCGCATTGATCCTGAATTTCGTCCGGCTGGGTTGGTGGGTCTGGCGGTTGCGTCCGAAGCTGCTCCTCATGGACGACTATCGGGAATACCTCGCCCCATGCTGGGCCTGGGCGCTGCGTCTCGGGCTGCGCAAGGCCGGAACTCTGTGCGCGGCCAATGTGCATGACCCGGTGCGGGATTTCAAAATTGGACCTGATTGGTGGCACGACTGGTCGGTGAAACAGGGGTATTCCTTTATCTCAATTGCGCTCACACATGAGCCAGTGCCGGAGTATGCGAACATGCCTAAGCGCATCCTGCGTGTCGTGGTGCCTCATGGTATATACGATCTGCCCGCCCCGACAGTTGGGCTGCGGGATTTGCGCGGGCGGTTTGGCGTGCCTGAGGGCCTAAAGGTCTTCCTCGCATTCGGCTTTCTGCGTGACAACAAGAACCTGGACCTCCTAATCAGGGCACTGGCTGAGGTGCCGGGTGCGTTTTTGCTCATCGCCGGCCGGGCGCAATCCCAAGCCAACCGGCCGATGGCATTCTATCGGGAACTGGCGCAAAAGCTCGGCGTTGAGGGGCGCTGCCATTTTCATGATGCCTTTGTTCCGGAAGCGGACACCGGCAATTTCTTTGCGGTGGCCGACTTTGTGGCGTTGACCTATTCAGCGACATTTCATTCGCAAAGCGGTGTAATCAACCTGGCTGCGGCCGCGCGGGTGCCCGTTCTGGCCTCTGCGGCACCAGGACCCCTGACCGACGTGGTGACGAAGTTCGATCTTGGCCTGGTCGTAGCTCCCGATAGTTTGGATGAGGTCGTGCGCGGCATGAAGGCGATTCTCGCCAGGAAATGGACGCCCGGCTGGGATGACTACAGGGCATTCGCCGGGTGGGAAGCCAACGTGGACGCCTTGCTCCGCGCGGCGAAGTTGGAAGGCGCGGATTTAACAGCTGAGAACGCAAAAAGTGCGTAGGTCCTCGTGGCGTCCTTTGAGATTTCGCGACTTGAAAGTAAAGAGACATGCGTTTAACATCAATAAAGCGAGTAATAACGACGCCTTCCATCCTGCTGCGTCGGAAGTCGGGCTGGACTCCCCCCCCTGGCGGACCGGCTGTCGGGCGTGCGCGCCGGCCGGTCGAGTTGGGACCCCTGTCGACGACGCCTGGGTTCCTGATTTTGATCGCGTTGCCATTGGCGTTGGTGGCCGCATTTTTGGGGTTTATTGAGCAATCGGCGTCCAGCACTGCGATGTTGGCAATTGTAACGATCGGTCTTGGAGGGTGGTTTACGATTAGTGACGCTCTGAAGTTTGGCGACCTGACGCTGACAGCCTGTTTCTTGGCGTTCTTCGCGTTCATTTATGCTGCACGCGCGATTTACATTTCTTCGACAAACGATTTCTCACTGATCGCAAGAATGGGTTTGGAGGCTTCCTATTCCTCGATCAGCGGAGCGATGGCCTATGTGGTGTTTGGAATTTTGGCCTATATCGCGGGCACATTCACGCTGCTGCCTCGCGCTATGCGTGCCCGCCAAGGCCGGATGAATTTGGAATCGTTTTCAAACATCGCGTACGGGATTGATCATTCTTGGAACTTCGTCGTTTTTCAGCTGATCTTCTGTGTGTTGCTCGCCCCGCTTGGTCTTAGCGCGAATAAGGGTGAAATCTATGGTATCTCCTCTAGCGCCTATGTTTACCTTCTGCCGACGATCGTCCACGGATTTGACCTATATTTCTTTATTTACATGATGTCGCGGCTGCGCCGGACGTCGGACATCGTCACATTTCAGGCGCTGATTGTGTGCACGGCGTTGCTCTTGTTCCACGCGTATATGCTGAGCAACATGACGATCTTTCGCGGTTTTTATCTTGTCGGCATTTTCTGCTGCGGCGTGGCGGCCTTGGTTATCCGATACAAGCGCATCAGCCTGTGGTTTATCGTTGTGATGATCGCAATCTACCCACTCTTTAAGACGCTTGGTCAGGACCGCGAACTCACTAACAAAGAGGTATTGGCAACCAAAGTGATGCGGCCGCAAGATTCGTACACAAAGGAGGGAATGGAGGTCGCTTTTGGAGAGGCTACCGACATTAACATGCTTGATACTTTCGCAGCATCGTTGAAATGGGAGAGCAGTCACCACCCCTATTTTCTTTCCTACGCTTACGTTTTCGTCCACTGGATACCGAGGGGAGTTTGGCCGGCCAAGCCCGAGAGTGGGATTCTAAGCGACATGCGGTACACTTGTGGAGCGCCATACAGTCCCGGCATCATCGGGATGTTTAACGACGATGGAGGGAAGATGTTTATGATCTTCATGATGTTCGTGCTGGGGGTTTTCATCCGTTGGTGCGAGATCAGGAGCAATCTTTGCCGGTCCTATGAAATGCAAGTGTCTATGTATTCGGCCTTGTTGCTCAGCGCGTTGGTGTGCACGCGTTATCTGCCGTATCAGACGTTCTACGGATTTTTGACGTTCTACTTACCTTGCCTTGCCTGCGATCTCTTTCTCCAGCGGAAAACGCGAACCCAGGAGTCTGGAGACCGCGGAGGCCGAGTTTGACCGCGGATTGGCAGAATGTCGCAATTGCTCAGGTGGCGGACTGCCCGGATCCAGCGAGTGATGAACGTGTCTTTTCAGAAGGACCGTGGATTCATTCGGATGGGTTGAGGCTCTTATCCGTGATATCCGAGTAATCCGTGCTGGAATTGATTAGAATTCTCGTGCGTTTTAGGGGCGCAAACCCTGGTTCCTACGAGGCTTTTTTTTGATGCAAGCTGACCGCAGGCCGATTCGGACGTCTCGCGATTACTTCCCGCTGCTTGATCTGCTCCGGGGGCTTGCCGCTTTCCTTGTCGTTCTGGAGCATGCGCGCAACTATCTGTGGGTCGATTTCCGGGAGTTGGAAAAGCCTTCGCAGGCGATCAAGGCGATCTATTTTGTGTCTCACTTCGGTCATGAGGCGGTTATGATTTTCTTCGTGCTAAGCGGATGTGTGGTTGGGAGGATTGCCGTCCAACGGTGTGAACAGGGCCGATGGAACTGGAGGTTCTATTTGTTCGAACGGATGTCGCGGCTCTGGATCGTTTTGCTTCCGGCGTTGGTGTTGACCGCCGTGATCGATCGTTCACTCGTTGCGTGGACGGCAAGCACGAGTTTTGTCCATTCGGGGGGATTTGCGAATATCCAGGCGATGCCGATTTCCGGACACATCGGGATGACTGATTTTGCCGGAAACCTCTTCTTCCTGCAGACGATCGCAGTTCCGACGTTTGGCTCAAACGGTCCGCTTTGGTCGCTCGCGAATGAGTTCTGGTATTA
Source organism: Opitutia bacterium (assembly GCA_003157575.1). GTDB lineage: Bacteria > Verrucomicrobiota > Verrucomicrobiia > Opitutales > Opitutaceae > Fen-1467. The sequence goes on along the minus strand of PMKA01000007.1, from coordinate 2,197 downwards.
CCTTGTTTTCCCAGCGATCTGGGTAGGAATTTTCGGGACAATGCGTCTGGGCGCAAGGGCAGGGCATGTCGGCTTCGGGTTGGTTGTTCTCTGGGCCGTTGGGCCGGCGATTGCGGGTGCCTTTCCGATCTGGCTTCTGGGGGTCGGCGCCTATTTGCTCGGGCGTGACCGCGATTGGAACCCGCATTTGCGTTGGACCGGGTTGGGATTGTCCACAGTTTGCACATTGGCTGCCCTGGCTGCAACACGAGCGGGCCGTTTAGGCGTTTGGGGTTCCCCGCTCATCGGGATTGGTGTCGCTGCAATAATTGTTTTTGGGATGAACGTCCAATTGCCCCTGACGGTGCAGAAAGTTTGCAGCCTTTTTTCGTCCTTCTCCTATTCGCTATACTTGGTACATCTGCCGTTGCTAACCCTGATGGTGGCACCCTTCATCGCCGACAACCACGCGCGTCTGCAGCCCGGCGCAATAGGGATCGAAGCACTTGCCGTGAGCATGATGGTGGCCTATGGCGTCGCCTATGGATTCTATTTCCTGACTGAGCGAAACACGGGGCGCATCCGGGCGTGGCTGGGGAACAAGACCGGTTTATGATCGTTTCGCAGCGCAGGCTTGGGCACGAGCGGAATTGCTGGGACGTCCGCGAAACCACGCAGAGCTTAGGTGGCATGGTTCGTCTGCGGGAGATTTCACTGCCAGATGGCAGCCCGACTGTCTGGCTATGATGAGTTCATGTATATCTCTGTGGCGGATCGAACTGCGGTGGCGCTGAGCCGCGCTTGGGAATTCGTGGCCAAAACGAACTGCTGATTTAATTATGAACTCAAAAGCTGAATTCATCGGCTTCAACGACATGGTGCCTTGGAGACCGGGCGGCGGGGGACGCTTGCACCTGACGAGCGCAGTCGGAAGTCGGCCTCCCATCGCCGGAGACCTAGCGGAAGTTCGCTTGCTGGCTGGGGAGGGCGGCGCCCGTGTGTTGGGTGAAACCGACTGTTGGAACTTCCCTCAGGGGGCGCGGCAGCAGTGGCTGCCGGGAGGACGGGAGATTGTTTTCAACGCTCGGGAGAACGGCGTGCCCTGCGCCTGGGTTGTCGGGTGCGATGGCACCGGGAGACGGAAGCTGAGCACGCAGGTCTATTCGCTTTCCGCGAACGGAGAGGTTGCGTTTGGATTGAATTTCGGCCGGCTGCAAAGGCTCGGCGGCTATGGCTATGCCGGGCTGCCGGACGAGACCGCTGGCAGCGCTACCCCTCGGAACGATGGCATCTGGAGCGTGCCGCTCGAAGGTAGCGAGCGGCGGTTGCTTGTTTCGATTGCAGAGGTTGCCGAATTTGGGCGGGAGACTCGTGCTGCCGGAGCGGGGCATCACTACCTGACCCATGTGCTGCCGTCACCGTCGGGCAGGCGAATCGCGTTTTTGCACCGTTGCTGGCTGCCCGATGGTGGCTTGAATACCAGGCTGCTCACTTTGGAACTTGATGGGCGCCAACTGCGACTGTGGGCCGAGGGTTATCTTTCGCATTTCGACTGGCGCGATGAGCAGACGCTAGTAATTTGGGGCCGGGTTGGCCGGCAACTCGGTCGGATGCGGCAACAAGCCGGCGGGCTCAGCCTGGTTCCCCGCCCGTTGTTGCGTCTGGCGAAAGATGTCCTGCGACCGCTGCTCGGGCGTTCGGCCGCCATGCGCTGCCATTACTTGGTGTTGCGCGAGGACGGACAGGAGCCTTCGTTCCTGGCTCCCGGGGAGCTGAAAATGGACGGTCATCCGTCGTTCCTGCCAAGTGACCGATCATGGATGTTGAGCGACACCTACCCGGACAAGGCCGGCTGGCGCGAACTGTTTCTGTTCGATTGGGCACAGGGGCGGCGGCACCTTCTCGGCCGCTTTCAGGAGTTCCACGGGGAACTCGATACGAGCCGGCTCGCGGAAGCGGTGGTCGGAATCGATCCCATGGCGTTGCAGAACTTCAATCCGAAGGTTTTCGCCTACAACCGCAGTGGCTTCTATTGCGATTTCCATCCGCGGTGGAAACCGGATGGAAGCGAGGTATGTTTCGATTCTAACCACGAAGGAAACCGGCGCGTCTACAGTGTCGGGATTCCGGCGGCGGTAATTGGGCGCGAGGTCGAAGAAGTTCGATTCAACCCAAATTCTACAGGTGCGGCAGTATCCACTCGCTTACGCTCGCGGCT
>PMKA01000142.1 GCA_003157575.1 Opitutia bacterium | reverse complement strand
AGCACGACCTCCGTCCCAAATGCGGACGCCGATGCACCGGCATACGCCCGACTCAACGACGCTTCGGCGCAGGATTCAAGGCTCCAACCTCTTTTGGCGGCGGCTCGGGCGGTGGAAAAACAGATCAATGGTTTGGAAGCATCCTTCCCCACCGGGATCGCCGCCCAATCCTCTTCTTCATGACAACGAAGAGATTTCTTCTCAACTGCATCGCGGGAGTCTGCTCCGGCCTGGGACTTCTTCACCTGAGCGGCTGCGCTGTCATGCGAGAGGATTCAGCTCCGCTCGCGCAGCTCTCATCCGACCAAATTCGATTGGCGGACGACATCAAGCTCGCCCAGGAGGGATGGCCTGAAGCCGCTTGGTGGACGCGCTATCACGATCAGCAGCTTGATGAGCTCATCCGCCAGTCCCTCAAGGCCTCCCCAACGCTGGAGGTCGCGCGGACGCGCATCGCCGCGAGCGAAGCCCAAGCCGAGCTCGTGAATGCCGCCAGCGGTCCCTTTGTCGGTGCGGCCGCAGAGGTGGACCGTCAGAGCGTCTCCGAAAACGGCTTCCTCGGCGCCTATGGCAAAACGATCCCCATGCTTGGGACGAACGGCCCCTGGTACACCGAAGCCAGAGTCGGTGCCCGGGCGTCCTACGATCTCGACCTCTGGGGCAAGGACCATGCCAAGACGCAGGCCGCCCTGGGCTTCGTCAACGCCAGAAAGGCGGAGGCCGCCCAAGTTGAACTGCTGCTCGCGAGCAATGTCGCCCAGGTGTACTTCGACCTGCAGCTCCTGAATGAGAAGGAAGGGCTTTTGCGCGAGATGCACGCCGTCAGAGTCAGGATCGCCGAGGCCCACCAGGCGCGGGCCGACCACGGGCTCGAGCCGGTTTCCGCCACGCAGCTCGCCCAGATACAGATGCTGGAGCTCGACAAGCAACTCGCCGCGGCGGCGAGCCAGCGCCACATTCTTCGTGAATCGCTGCGCTTCCTCATTGGCGCGGACGCGACCGGCCTGCGCGAGCTGGCCCCCGTGGAGTTGCAGGAGCGTCAACCCGCGCTCCCTTCGAGCCTGGGCTTCGAGCTGCTGGCTCATCGGCCGGACCTGCAGGCGCTGCGCTGGTATGTGCAGTCGTCAATGGATCAGATCAGCGCCGCCAAGGCCGCATTTTATCCCTCGTTCGACATCCGCGCTTTCGCCGGTTTCGACTCTCTTCACACCAATGAGCTGCTCCACAGGTCCAGCCGCCAACTGAATCTCATCCCGGGCATGTCGCTTCCCCTATTCGACAGCGGACGGCTCAACGCCGGCCTCGCGGCGACAAGAAGCCAAAGCAACGCTCTGATCGCCCAGTACAATGAGGCAGTGCTGCAGGCCGTGCGGGAAGTGGCGCAACGCAGCATCGACCTCGACGGTCTGCGTCAGCGCAGCGATTTGCAGACGCAGAAGGTACACGCTGCCGAATTCGTCGCCCGGAGCGCCGAGGCCTGCCACCAGCGCGGTCTGATCGACAGCGCCATTTCCGGCGAATCATCGCTGCCCTGGCTCGCGGAGCGAACGTTCGCGCTTGAGCTGCACGGCGCCTGCCTGCACGCAGAGGTGGCGTTGATCGCCACCCTGGGCGGAGGCTATGAAGTGATGCCAAAACGGCAGAAGATCGCTGTCGCGAAACAAGAGAACTCCGCCCGCTGATGCGCAGCGCCTTTGCAGTTCGGGGCTCCCGCAGGACGGGCAGGTTCCCTGCGGGCTTGGCAAGCGCTCGTGCGCGCGGCTACAGTGGGTGGATGGAGTTGCACCATCTGCGTTGTTTTTCGGCCGTGGCCCGCCACCTGAATTTCAGCAGAGCGGCGGAGGAGATGCACGTCACGCAACCCACCATCAGCCGCACCATCAATGAGCTTGAGCAGAGCCTGGGCTTCAGACTTTTCGACCGCAACCGCCAGCGCGTGATCGTCACCGACGAGGGTCGGGCGCTGATTTCCCGCTCCGAGAAGATTCTGGCCGAGGTGGACATGGCACTGTACGAACTCAAGGCCGTGGCTGCTGGCAAGGGCGGTGAACTCGTCATCGGCCACGACTGGCGCCTGTCTTTTGGTTTCATCCAGGATTCGCTCGCTGAATTTCGAAATCAGAACCCTCAGGCCGAGGTCACAATGCCGGACCTTCTCTCACATGAGCTGTTAGGTGCGTTGCGGGCCCGCAAAATCCACCTCGCCTTCGTGCCTTCGGAATTCGTGAGCATGGACGACCGCATGGAGCGGCTGCAGGTCCAATCCTGCGGTTTTGTCGTGGTGATGTCGGCGAAGAACCGGATGGCGCGCAAGCGCAAGGTGAAGCTCAGGGAGCTGTCCCAGGAAACATGGATGGCACCGACGAGCCCGGGCTCAGGTTACAAGACCTTTCTGTCACGCTCGTGCCACGAGGCGGGCTTCACACCCATCCCAGGAAAGACCGCAAAGACAGTGGAGGGCATGCTGACGCTGATCGCCGCGGGCTACGGTGTGAGTCTGCTCCCTCGCGCCGCCCTGCCAAGGTTGAGCGCCTCCCTGCGCGCCGTCCCCGCCGATTGCGGCAAGATGACCCTGTATGCCGTCTGGTTGAAGGACACCCATTCCAAGCCCCTCGACCTCCACATCGCGATCCTGAAAAAGAAGACCTTGGAATGAAGCGGGATGCCGTTACGTGAAACGCCCTATCGGCATTTTGCGTAACCGTGCTCAGAACTATTTACTCACGAGTGCCGAGTTCTTGGGGAGCCAAGGCTGGTTCCCTGCTGGATTTCCCCGATTCCTCTTCGCGCGCTTCGCGGCTTTGCATGAGACAAGTTGGGGCAAGCCGGAACGATGCAGTCGGATCACGCCTTGCGAATGATGCCGGCGATCACCGAATGGTAAATGTACACCCTGAGGTTGCCCTGTCGGATTTATCTTCTGGCTCTATGCGCTCCTTGCGTTCTTTGCGGTAATCAGTACCTCCGAGATCCGCCCCATGGCCGCCCTGAAACCATCACTCCTCCGCCAGCGCGGTCCCACTCATTTTTTCTGCCCGCTGTTTTGGACACTAGTGCGGGGTCGACCCAAAAGGGTCATGCCGTACCTTTTACCTCGGCAACGCCGCCTCCGGGCACGGTCCGGAGGGCCAATCCGGAGGGCCGGGTTTTTGCGGTGGTGGGGTTGATTTCAGTCGGCAGACCTATCCGATCTGCTGTGCGGCACACCCCGGGTTGCCGACCACTCTTTCGATTCTTCATCCGGCCTTCGTTCTCCTGGTTGTCTTCTGTCGAGGGCTCGGAGAAACAATGGTCCGCCGACAAGCGGCGACCCTACGGCAACTCCCGTTGACAAAAAGTTGACCGAAACGCGCGTCAAACCCGCCTTCCAACCTATCTTCTCGTCGGCTGAAGCCCGCGACACATGAGCAATGCCCTCCTTCGCCGGGCCTACGACGGACAGCTTTCGCCGGGGCTGTAAACTGGCGTGCCATCCCTACGTCAACGGCATCGGCCCGGCCAGGAGGGCCTCAGCGCGGCTCAATCTCCCTCATCAAAGCCCGCGACAGCGGGCAGATCGGGCTTGAGGCGGCGGGCCAGGCGGTAGTGGTCAAGAGCCTCGGGCATGCGGCCGGACAGCCTCAGCGCGAGCGCGAGGTTGTAATGCACCTCGGCCGAGTCCGGCCGGAAGCGCAGCGCCTCCTCGAAACGCGTCACGGCTTCTGCAATCCGCCCCGAGTTGCGCAGGGCGACCCCCAGATTGCAGAGCGTGCCGACGTCGCCAGATTGTTCCCTGACCGCCCGTTCGAAATGCGGAACAGCGTCCGCCGGCCGGCCGATGCGCAGGAGCGCCGCCGCGAGATTTGAGTGGATCCCGGGATGGTCGGGCTCGATGCGGCGGGCCGCCTCGAATTGCGTCGCCGCCTCCTCCCATCGGCTGGTCGCCGCCAGCGCCCCGCCGAGGTCGAAGTGCGCCGAGAACGAAACGGGCGCCCGGCGCAGCGCCTCACGGTACGAGGCGATGGCGTCTTCCATGCGCCCGAGCCGGCGCAAGGCGACGCCGCGGTTGGTGTAGGCTTCGGCATCGCCGGGCCTGAGCACAATCGCGCGGTCGAAAAATGTCACGGCGGCCTCGGGATCGCCGCGTGCCAGCCGGAGGTTGCCGAGATTATAGGCGGCCATCCAGCAGTCCGGATTCCGTCGCAGGGTTTCCGAATAAAGAGTGGAGGTGTCGACGTAGAGGCTGCATTGCGCCCGGGTGAGAATTCCGAGTGCGACCAGAAGGCCGGCGGCTGCGACCCGGCCCGCTGTGCGCCACAACGAGGGAAGGCCCGCCTGCACCGTCGCCAGACCTGCGACGACCGGAACCACGATGCCGAGGAACGCTAGGTACTGGAAATGGTCGGCGACAAACGAAAACCGGAATGGATAAACGTTGAAGAAGCCCAGGGCGGGAAACAGCGAACCGGCGAAGAACAATGCTCCTGCGAGCGGCGCGCGCGTGCGCCTGCGGACCGCCCATAATGCCGCCAGGACCGCCGCGGCCCCGAGTGGGAAGAGGTATAGTCGCGGATCGGCGGCATCGATGTGCCAGCGCGGATAGACAAAGCACAGGCGGGCCGGCCAGAGCGCCTTGCCAAGGTAGAACCAAAGCGCGCGTCCGGCGATCAGGCCGCGTTGCACGACACTGAAGGAAAACTCCGCGCCTGTCGCACCGATCAGATTGCGCTCCATCCAGACGGTGAAGGCCCCGGCGGCCGCGGCGACGACGATCCACGGGAGCAAGGGGGCGACATCGCGCCTCCACCCGAGCCGGCCGCGCCGCCACCAAAGGATCACCAGAATTGCCGGGGGCAGCGTTGCGGTCACCGTCTTGCTGGCGAGCGCCAGTGCAAAAAGCCCGAGGGCTCCCGCGTAATGCCAGCGGTTTCGGCTGGTGTCGAAACGCAGGTAGACCAGCAGGGACGCGAGATAAAAGAACAGGGAAAGGGTGTTCTTCTGCTCCGAGATCCAGGCCACTGACTCGACGCAGACAGGATGCAGGGCAAACACGGCCGCCGCCAGCCACGCTCCGCGAATGTCGAGACGGCGGAGAATCCCGGCGAGCAGGCATGCGCTCGCCGCGTGAAGGAGAAGACTTGCGATCCGGTATCCGGTAGGAGCGTCGCCCCACAGGCGGTGCTCGATCCAGAACGCCGTGTGCAGAGCCGGATAATACTGCTGGGTGGCTCCGGGTTCGGTCCATATCCTGCGCAAACCATCCACGGAGCGCACGGCCGCCGGGGTGACGTGGCCGTCGTCGTCCCAAAGGAACCCGCCCCCGAGGCTCGGCAGGTAGGCGAGCAGCGTGGCGATGACGATGCCGGCGGCGAACGCCAGTCCGCGCAGCCGGCCGAGGCCGCCCTGCGTGGTGGCAGAATGCGCCGGGGAGCCGGAAGGGAGAGCTTGCCTGGAGGTCAGCATTGAAATGCCGCGGTCGGAAGGGAGGCTGAACACGAATGGCAGAAAGATGAAGGCTGAAACAGGGGCTGGATCGGGGAAGCGGGACGGCCGATAGATTCCTAGGTTGATCTTTGCGGCTCGGGTTCTAGGTTGGCGGCCTTGAAATCTGGGAGCGCAGGCGACTTCATCCTACCAATTCTCCAGGGCGAACCGTTTCTTTTGAGCCTTTTCGTCGCTGCTGCTGTTGGCACCGGATTGAGCTTCCTGGTGGTCTGGATGGTCACGCGACACACGCGCCGGATGGCGGAGAGAAACGCCGCGCAGCTGCTTGCGGTCGCGCGGCGCGAGGCGGCGGTTGGGGCGCAGGAGATGAAGACCAAGGCGGAGGAGGAGATCCAGGTGAAGCGCGCCGAGATGAACCGGGAGTTCGACCGGCGCGAGATCGAGGTGGAACTCAAGCTTCGCGAGATCCGCTCCCACGAGGAATCGCTCGCGCTGCTCGATCATCAGCTGGAGCAGAAACAGGAGCGGCTCGGCCGGGAGAACGCCGCCATCCGCCAGGCGCGCGATGCCATCCGCGACCTGTCCAAGAGCGTTCGCAAGCGGCTTGAGGGCGTCGCCCAGATGGACGCGGAGGAGATCAAGCGGGCGTTGCGCGAGGAGGTGCTCCTCGAATGCCAGGACGAATTGAGGGCGCTCCGTCACGCGACGCTGGAGAAGTCCGAACAGGAGCTGCAGCGGGAGGCGCACCGCATACTCGTCACAACGATGCAGCGGCTCGCCAGCCGGCCGAACAACGACATCACGGCGACGATCGTCCAGCTGCCCGGCGACGAGATGAAGGGACGGATCATCGGCCGGGAGGGCCGCAACATCAAGGCGTTCGAGGCGGCCACCGGGGTGACGCTTCTCATCGACGAGTCGCCGCAGATGGTGCTGATCTCATCGTTCGACCCGGTGCGGCGGGAGATCGCAAAGCAGGCCCTGGAAGGGCTGATCAAGGACGGCCGCATCCACCCGGCGAGCATCGAGGAATTTGTCACGCGCGCCAAGGAGGAGATCCGCCTCAACGTCATGCAGGCGGGAGAGGAGGCCGTCCAGCGTCTGCAGGTCAACGGGCTCCACCCGGAGGTCATCAATCTGCTCGGCAAGCTCAAGTTCCGCTTTTCCTACACTCAGAACGTGCTCGATCACTCCGTCGAGGTCGGCTTCCTATGCTCGATGCTGGCCTCCGAGATCGGCCTCGATCCGCAGGTGGCCAAGCGGGTGGGGCTGCTTCACGACATCGGCAAGGCGGTGGAGGGCGAGTTCCAGGGAAGTCACGCCGTCATCGGCGCCGAATTTGTGAAGCGCCACGGGGAGACCCCGATCGTTGTCAACGCCGTCGCGGCCCATCACGAGGAGGTCAAGCCCGAGACGGTCTATGCCGGGCTCGTCATCCTGGCGGACACAATTTCGGCGGTCCGTCCGGGCGCGCGCGCGGAGTCGATGGCCGGCTACATCCAGCGCCTGGACCGGCTGGAGCATCTTGCCTTGTCGATGGAGGGCGTTCAGCAGGCGTACGCGATTCAGGCCGGCCGCGAGGTGCGCGTCGTTGTGAATCCGCAGGCCGTGACGGACGATCAGGCGGCTGACCTTGCCAAGAAGCTGCGCCGGAAGATCGAGGAGGAGCTGCAATATCCCAGCACGATCAAGATCACCGTCATCCGGGAGCAGCGCTTCAACGAGACGGCGATGTGACGAGGAAGTAGCGAGTAGCGAGTAGCCAGTAGCGAGTAGTGAGTAGCGGGAAGCCAGAGCAGCTATTCCGGATTCAAATCTACTCGCTACCCGGTGCTCAATACTCGATGGTATTTCCCATGTCCGACCCGAGAATCCTCGAAACTTTTCCGAATCCGCAGCCGGGGCGCGATTATGTGATCGAGCACACGCATCATGAGTTTACCTCGCTGTGTCCGATCACGGGGCATCCGGATTTTGCCGACATCACCGTTCAGTATGTGGCCGACAAGACCTGCGTGGAGTTGAAATCGCTCAAGCTCTACTTCCATGCCTACCGGAACGAGGGGATCTTCTACGAGGCGGTGACGAACAAGATTTGCGACGACCTTGGGGCGGCGCTTCAGCCGCGGCGACTGACGGTTGTCTCGCGCTGGCAGGCCCGCGGCGGATTCACCTCGGTGATCACGGCAGAGTGGCGGGCGAAGAAGCAGCGTCGCGGGTAGCGCCCGATTACGGATTGAGCGCGGCGATCACCTGGGCGTGCAGGCCGGGAATTGCGGCGACGATGGACGTGGCATTCACGGGATCGCGGCCCTGCCAGTCGGTGATGACGCCGCCGGCGCCGCGAACGACCGGGATCAATGCGGCGATGTCCCATGGGTTCATGACCGGGTCGCACATGATGTCGGCCCAGCCGGTGGCGACGAGCAGGTAGCCGAAGCAGTCGCCCCAGGTCCGGGCCTGGCGCACGCGGTGGCACAACGCATCGAACGCCGCGCCGTTCTGGTGGCGGGCGGGATCCAGGAAATCGCTGCACAGCAGGGTTGCCTGCCCGAGCGTCGGGTTGACGCGGACGCGGACGGTCCGCCCGTTGAACGTGGTCTGCGCGCCGTCGCCGATGAGCAGCTGGTTCAGGATTGGCTGGTGGATGGCGCCAAGCACGGGCTGTCCCTGGTGAAGCAACGCGATGAGCGTTCCGAAAAGGGGGGTGGCGGCGGCGAAGGCGCGCGTGCCGTCAATCGGATCCAGCACCCACACAAACTCCGCGCCGGTGTTCTCGGGCCCGAGCTCCTCGCCGAGAATGCCGTGGGAGGGGAAGCGCTGGCGGATCATCTGGCGCATGAGCTCCTCCGCCCCGCGGTCGGCCATCGTCACCGGGGTCTGGTCGGACTTGGTCTCAACCACGAGATCCGGGCTGGCAAAATAGGGGCGGATGAAATCGCCGCTCGCAGCGGCGAGCTCGACAAGGAAGCTGCGATAGGCCTCGGAGTTCACAGAGAAATGGTTGCTGCGAACGCAGCGAAAGACACGAAAATAAAGCGTCGCAATCTCATGCTCGAATCCGGTCCCGGCCGGTTTCCATAGAAAGCGCCGCCGCCATTTTCTTCAAGCGGTATGAGGGGTGAATCCGACAGCCTTCCTGGCAAGATGAAACCCTTGTTCGATCCCGCAGTGGCAGCCAGGTCACTTGCCGCGGCAGACGAACGCCTCGCGCTCGTGATCGCGCGCGCCGCGATGTGCGACCTCCAGCCAAGACGGCTCGGCAGCCTCTTCAACGTGCTGTTCCGGGCGATCGTCTTCCAGCAGCTCAACGGCAAGGCTGCGTCGTCGATCCTCGGGCGCGTCGAGGCGCTGTTCCCGGGAGGGCACGTTGAACCTGCGGCCCTGCTTGCGATGTCCGAAGAGGCGTTGCGCGCCGCCGGACTTTCCCGGAACAAACTCGCCTCGGTCCGCGACCTCGCGGTCAGGACGCTCGACGGGACCGTCCCGTCGCCCGCCGCCGCACGCAGAATGGGAGACGACGAACTCGTCGCGCGGCTGACGGAGGTGCGCGGAATAGGTCCATGGACGGTGCACATGCTGCTGATGTTCGATCTCGGCAGGCCCGACGTCATGCCCTCCGGCGATTACGGAGTGCGCATGGGCTTCAAGAAGCTCTACCGCAAGCGAAGCGAACCGTCGCCGGCCCAGATCGAACGCCACGCGGCGCGCTGGCAGCCGTACCGCTCGGTCGCGGCGTGGTACCTCTGGCGGGTCCACGAGATCGATCTGCCGTCGTGACGCCGGCGCGGCTCCGGCCGCGGCCAGCCCGGATATGTCATGGGGACGTGATGCCTTTTCGCGGGAATGACGCGACGAGGGCGTCGCGTTTCCAACATAAAAGCTGTGCGAGGGCGCCATTCTCAGTGTGCTAATATTGGTTCGGATCGTACATGTTTGCGACGATTTTGCCTACCCACCCGTAAGAACGAACTACCACGGTAGGGCGGGACTGCCAGGCCCGCCGAACGCGCGAATTGCGAACGAGCGGACTTTCCGTCCTGCTCTTCCTCTTGTCCGCCATAGCGTCAACGACGGCGGTAGGCTTGGCTGTAGGGCCGGCGCT
>PMKA01000398.1 GCA_003157575.1 Opitutia bacterium | reverse complement strand
CCAGGAACTGGAGAGCCTGAGGAGCCCCTCCATTGCGGACAAATATCGCGGCCAGTCCCCCGTCGTTTCGAATTCCCGACAGACCTTGTTGTATTCGACCTCCGCGATCTGGTTCATGACGCTGGCGACGACCTTCCGGCTCTCGCCGACCTTCTGAAAGAGAAGGGAGATGATCTGGTTGGCCTCGGCAACCTGCCCCCGGCTGTTCAGGTGGGCGGCAAACAGGAAGAACCCGGCGGCACTCTGCTTGAGCTCGTATTCGTTGTCCTTGCCGGACTTGTTCAGGAACTCGATCAGGCTCGCGGTGTCCGCCTTCAAGTCCGCCTCCTTCCAGCTCCCGGGACGGGTTTCTGCTGTCGTCTCCAGGTCGTCTTCATCGGGTTCCAGTTCCCCTGGGTTCTCGGCGTCCGGAGTTTGTCCGGCTTTCATCTTCTTTTCCATCGCCGCCATGCGGGCCTTCATCCGCTGCTCCATAACTTCAGGAGGGAGCAGCTCGACCACCCTGAGCTGGTTGACCAGAAGCACCGCCGTGCCATCAGGTTTGGTTTCGAGCAGCCACGCGTTGCCCGTCATTCTTGGACCGTTTTCCGCCAGGATACCAAGATCCCACATCTCGTTCCCGGATTCGATCCGGACATATTTTGCGTTATGGGCGTCGGGCAGCCCCAGCTGGAAGATCTTCTTCACTCCCGCCGAGTAATCCTGGGTTTGGGCGTCGACGGGTTCCGCGCCCCACATCGCGACGAGCAACGCCGTCGCGACGACAGCCGCCCCCCGGGGGAATCGGGCAATACGATGCCCCCACCCGTGGCAGGAGCGCAGAAAAGACATTCGCGTGGTCATGTGAACACCTGTGGGAAATGATTTGTTGGAAGATTTCTCATCTGGCGGAGCTTCTCCTTGAGGGCGGACTCTGCCGGGGCGGGGGGTAGGGGCGGCGACGCGGCCCAGAGTGTCCAGCGTGCACTCCTGTGCAAGCCTGCACTGCGTTTGGCGGCCACCGTGATCGCGGGGCCTATCGTTGGACGCGTCTCAATGCGGGCAACGCCTCGGGTGGAATGGTCAATGTGATGCTGCGTGCCTGCCGCGGCACGCGCTGGATGAAGCCCCTCCGTTCCAGCGTGAGGATCATCGAATGCACACTTGGCGGCGTGACCTGGAAGAACCGCTGCATGTCCGCCTCGGCCGGAGCGCATCCGTTGACCAGATCGTACTGATGTATGTAGGCGAGAAACTGCGCCTGGCGTTCGGTGGGTGACGGGTTCATCCGAGATTCATGACGTAATAGGTAGCCTGGAATTTATGGCACCGGCAATGCCGTGTGTTCGTCCAAAACAGCGACAGTCCATCCGGCTCGCCCGCGCAAGGGCAGGAAGGCGGCGGGTATGGTTAGCGCAGCATTTCGAGCGCGGCCATAAACGCTTCGTCGGATTCTTCGGCCGGCACGCTGCCGCGGAGTCTGGCGAACGCAGATGCCTCGCCCGGGCGCAAGCGTGCGAGCTGCTGGTAGTCGCGAATCGGCGTTGCCGTCGGTGCATCGCGGAAGAACTCGTCCTGCTGGGTGGCCGGTACGAACGCGTCGGCGTCGATCCGCAGCAGCGCGCCCGACGGACGGAAGACACCCGTTCCTTCCAATACCACGTCGCGATTGAAGTGTTCGTGAAAACGGTCGAGCGGCTCCAATCCGCTCCACAATGCCGTGATGATCTGGCCGGGTCGGACATGCAACTTGATGACGCCCTGACTGGCTCCTATCAAATCAAGGCGCCCGGTGACGCGAACCCGCCGCGATGCAGGTGTAACCCTGGACAGTTCCCTGGCGATCGCAGCTACATCGTGGTCGATGGTAGGACGGTCTCCGCCCAGTGCGGAGTCGATGGAGATGCGTGTGAGCCCGCGGTTGAGCAGCGTCTCGAATCCGCTCACACGGCGAAGCATGGGCTGATCGAAATGGGTGCTGTTCTCCTTGCGGGCGGCGACATCGCGGACGGCGAGTCCGAGTAGATCGAACGCCGTTGCATCGGCGGCAGGTCCGTCATCCCACATCTTGCCCTGGGCAAACAGCTCCGGAGCCGCCTCGCCGAACCGGGGGACACGGAACGTGAGCACGGTCGCGTTGGCGCCGTCGGCCTCGACTCCGACGAAACGCACCTGCGCCGCAGATTTGAGGGCATCGGAAATGCGGCCCTTGGCGCGGCTCGAATTAAGAAACCCCATGCGTACGGCATCCTGCAGAGTGTCGGGCAGGTGGGTGAGCAAAGGGCCGATAAACTCGGGACGTGGATACCGACCGAGACCTTCGGGTGCCTCCAAGCGGAAAGAGTGTTCGACGAGTTTCAGTGCGGGCTTCCGTGGATGGGAAACGCACCAAAGTGTGACGGCTGCTTGAGGAGAGGCAAGGCGTCAGAGCGATCAAAACCGTGGCAGCCGGCTATTCCGCGCCAGTATTGATCGATGCGGTCGTCAGTTTGACGACGAGAGTATCGATGGGGATTTCGACAGTGGCCTGGACGGCTCTTAATTCTCAGCTGGCGGAAGCCTGTTCGACGGTGCTCTGCTTTACCTCGGCGACGATCATCTCCTCCAGTTGCCGCTCGGTCGCCAGTCGACCGGGCGCGAGCGGGGTTGGTTTTTCACCGACCGTCCAGATAGCGTGCTTGATGGGCATGGGTATAGGAGCACAGCTCGCAAAATGCCGTGAGAACGCTCTCAGGAATGCGTATTCGCAAACGCGGTCGCCACTTGCGCAATCACCAGACAGAACTCGTCGAAGCGGCCCGCGGTGTCGCGATGGACGATACGAGCTGCGAGTTGCCGGGCCGCTGTGGGACTTGGAACTTTCGGAGCGAGGCGGGGCCGGATTGATCCGTTTGGGCGTCTTGGTGCAAGGCCCCGACTGTAGAGTGCGGCATGCCGGAGCCCGATGAGCGATTCGTGATTCAGGTTGAGGATACGGATGCATTCCGCAGCGCCCGCAGCGCCCGGAGCCGCATCGATACGCCCATCAGGAGAAAAACAGAATCGCGTCTCGCAGTCCGATTGGAAAGGACTGACCGGAAGGGTTTGCGAGCCTCTTGTGGCCGCGCCGTATGGCAGATCTGCCCCACGGTTTACGCAGGCAAGCAGGTTGCCATAGTCGACCGTCTCTTCCAGGGCGGCGCGTTGTCCTGCAACGTCACCCAATGAAGCGTGGTGGTTCGCCCTAGCCCGCGAGTCCGAACGAGCAACGAAGTGTTCCAAGTGGGCATCCCATCGCGGCTGTAGATCTCCAGCAGTCGGTTCGAGTGCCTGGATGCTGCGCAGAGTGTATGGGCAGAGATATCCTTGGTCCACGACCCGCGCGTGGCGGATCTCATCCCTGACCAACGTGGGAAGCGATCCATCGTAGTGTCGTTGGTCGACTACGCGTTCGGCAGTCTTCCAGGCGGTCAGCGACTGCGGTTCTGTGCCAACGCTAACATGCTTCACGACTTGGCCTCCTCGACTCCAGCCATGTAGCCTGTCGCCTCTACCAACTCCGGATAGTCCTGCCCCGTTTGACGGATTTCGACGATCTGCGCCCGCGCTGCTGTGAAATCGCCGGATTCGACGGTGCGGAACAGCGTCTCAAACTTCTGCTTCATCGCGAGGTTCATATCAGGGGCCTCTTGGATCTCGCGGAGGACTTGATTCGTGCTGAGGCCGACGGATTGCTGAGGTTGCGTCCACGAGCCATCACGACGGAGGAGAATGATCTCATCGTGTGGTGTTTCACCGATGACCTGCGGCGAATGGGTCGTGGCAAAAAACTGGATCGATGGGAAAGTGCTCTTCAGATCGCTTACAACGTGTCGCTGCCAGCGCGGGTGAAGATGAAGGTCGAGCTCGTCGATCATCACAACGCCCGATGTATCCTGGAGGACACGGTCTCCCAGGTGAGGATTGAGCTGAGCTGCTTTGAACGCAATATCGGCGGCCAACGCCAGCATCACCTTCTGGCCGTCGCTGAGGAGGTGGAAGGGAAGCTGCCCTCGGCCATCGATTTCGACAACGAGCGTCTTCTCGGCCACGCTGTAATCAAGCGTGACGCAGCGTTCGAGGCATCCCTTCATGGCGGCCTTGACGGCGATAAATCCAAAGCGATCGCTACCGCGTTCAAGGGAAACGTACCGCTCACGGGCCAACCAATGAAAGAGGTCCGCGAAATTGATGCGCGGGTCGATACTAAACAAGTAACCCGCGAATCGTGAGTCGGCGGCTAGATCTGGTCACGCGGCAAGTTCAGCAACGAGGGCGGAGAGGAGCTTCTCAGCGATGTCGCGGGAGGCGGCGGAATGCGTTTCCAACTGGTCCACCAAGGCCAACAGTTGATCCACTTTGGCCACGATCCGGCGTTGTTAGGTGAGGATCTTCTTGTTCGGAGGCATCATTGGGGCGCGGGACGAAAGCGGGATTCTCGATAGAATCTTCGAAACCGATCCTAGAGCATCCGAGGGCCATCTCACGAGACAGAAATTCCTGCGGCATCGCGTTCGCGGCAGCTCGAACGCATCGCATGAAGGAGAACGGTAGTGGCCGCCGTACATCACCCGGAGGACTGCCGCTTATTCTAATTCGCGTTCAAGATGAGACGAACCAATGTTCCTTGTAGGAGCCTGCTTGCAGG
>PMKA01000466.1 GCA_003157575.1 Opitutia bacterium | reverse complement strand
TTTTACAGAAGGCAACGGAGAGAACGGAGGGGTGGCGGGCCTCTGCGGTCTCTGCGGCCTCCTGTAAAATCTGCCCGCCGGAATCCACTCGACGAGAGCCACTCGCTCACGCTCGCAGCTACACTTTCGGTCCACTCGGGCATGGCCACTCGCTTACGCTCGCAGCTACTTCTTTGATCCACTCGCTCACGCTCGCGGCTTCGTTTTTGGGGCCACTCGCTTACGCTCGCAGCTACAACCACTCTCACGATGGCCGGCCGGAATTCGTGTTCATTCGTGGGAGGTATCTTGCTGAAAACGTATCAACAGGACTTGAACCCGTCGATTTCGCCGAAATCTACCGTGTGTTTCGTGCCGTTGGCCAGTGTGATCACGGCGCCGACAACGGATCCCGAGGCCATGACGTCAAACAGCTTGATTTCCTTCACCGGGGACAGTTCCGCCTGTGTCCAGGCGCTGTCGTCGGTCTTGTGGAGCATGGCTGAGACCATCAGTTCCACAGAGGGGTTCTTGGCCGTCCTCTGGCGATAGGCGTAAAGCACCGTGCTTTCCTCCGACTCGGCGTTCCGTCCGGTGTGCACAAGGGGTTCCAGGCGGTCCCAGCCCGAATAGATGATCATCGCGACGCTGCGGCCCGGAATCGACGCGGTCAGAATTTTGCCGATGCCGCCCTCGGGCTTGTCTNNGCCACCGATCTGCCCGGAATCGATGCCGTGATTCCCCGCTTCATCTCGTCCTCGAAGGTGTGCAACACGGCCTTCTTTCCACCGAAGTGCGGCAGGCCGAAATGGCCGAGCGTCAGCTCATGCTCGAAGGCCAGCCGGCAGCGGTCCACGCGGATGACGCCGCCGGGCACGGTGATTTCGGCGAGATCAATGATGTAGCCGACGCCGTTGTTCGGCGGCTTGCGCATCAGCACCTGCCGGTAGAGCACGCCGTCGCGCACGCCGTTGAACAAAGTGCTTTGCGACGTCGAATAGCCGGCGCTCCTGGATGCCGCGTTGTCCAGGGCGCGGCCGGTGAGGTAGAAGTTGATGTCCACTCCCCGCAGATCGCGCGGGTCCAGGCTGTGGAAGCTGTATTCCTGCGACGTGCCGCCCCGCGGATCGTGGTCTTCCCAAGGGAAATGCGTGTTGAAGACGAGCTTTGAGTAGTTGTGGTCGTCGTCATAGACCTTCCCGGAAATGATCTCCGAGGCGCCGCTGCTGCCGTGGTTGACCAGCACCAGGCCCGGCTTTTGAAGCACGGTGCGCCTGGAATCCTTTCCAAGTGTGGTCCACATTCCGTCGTTCTCCTTGGCGGTCCAGAACGGAGAATTCTCCGGCAACGCCAGCGCGATGAACGGCAGGAACATGATGAACGGGCTGCCGGGACAGCTGTAATTCTGGATTGCGAACTCCCGGTGGCCGTAGAAGCCCAGGCTCGGGATGTCGTTCTCGAAGAAATCCTCCCTGCCCAGAAATTGCAGAATCGAGCCGGAACACAGCCGCCTGGCCCAGCCTGCGTCCAATGCCGGCCCTGCCTTGAGCATGAACGACACCGGGAAACCGCCCGAAATCCAAAGCCGGTAGCAGATGCTGCGCGCCCACATGTTGATGTAGCCGTCGCGGCCGAAGAAGTTCGCGTAGGTCTTCATCAGCTCCTCGAAACTCCTCTCCAGCACCGCGGCGATCTCCGGATAGTACTGGTCGCCGAAAGTGCGGTTCCAGATCGTGCCGTAAACCACAAAAAGGCTGATGGTGTAATAATTGTAGCTTTGTTCCAGATACCAGCCGTTGCCCGCGTGGTAGGAGGCGATCCAAAGCAGGTGGCTTTTCAACAGCTCGTCGTCGATCGCGTAGCCCTTTTTCTTCAGGAAGGAGAGCGCGCAGATGTTGAACCACCGCCAGTTGTTCTGCGTCGTCCTGTGATGCGCCCATTTGGAAATGGCGGCGGCGACTTCGTCCTGCTGCTTCTTCGTCCAGTACGGCCAGAGCACATCCGGCATCAGAAGCAACGTCTTGGTCCAGCCGCCGAACTCGCAGGTGAACTGGTAGGTCGCGTCCGGCAGTTCGTCCGGCATCGGCAGGCTGTTGGGATGACCCGGCGTCAGTGCGTTGTAGAAGTGGTGGCAGTAATACTCGCGAAGCTTGATGCCGTTGATGCTGACCTCGGGATCCACGTGCATCAGCGGCCCGGCCAGGTTGAATGTGCGTTCCAGCGATTCGAACTCGTGCGAGCGCGTGCGCCAGGCCGGATCGCCCGGCTGCGGATAGGATTTGCCCTCCACCAGCGGAAAGACGATCGGCGAATCGAATGCCTTCACGTGCTTGAATGCGCGCGCCAGCACGTACCTGGCGCAGGCGATGTAGTGTTGCCGCGTCATGCCCGTCATCGGGCTCAGGCGAAAATCAGGGTCGGTCACTTCGAAAGCATTTTTCATGGTGGAGCGGGGTTAACGGACGACAGTGCAATGAAGTCGTTATTCTCAACGACGCGAACCGGCCCTCAAAGCCATTTTGAGTTAACGTTGACTTATCCGGCGCCCAAGGCTGAAACCGTGCCCATGGGCGTTCGTGAAATCGCAAGGCTGGCCGGGCTCTCAGGGGCCGCGGTTTCCCTGGCGCTGCGGGACAGCCCGAAGGTCTCGGAGGCGACAAAACGGCGGGTCCGGGCGATCGCCCGCAAGGCCGGCTACCGGACCAACGCCCGGATCGCCGAACTCATGGCCCAGGTCCGGGCCGCGCGCGTCGGCCAGATCGAGGGCTGCTTCGGGGTGATTTCCCTGTACGACCATCCGCGTCCGTGGGAGCGTTCGCCCCATCTGGCCGCGATTTTCGAGAGCATGCAGCAACGCGCGCGGGAACTCGGATACCGGCTCGAGCCGGTCTGGCTCGCCGCACCGGGAATGACCCGCCGCCGGATATGCTCGGTGCTCGACGCGCGCGGCATCGAGGGTCTGATCAGCTTTGGCAGCCCCAATCTGCACGAGGAGTTTCCCTCCGAGCTGGACCACTACGCGGTTGTCACCGTGGGCCTGAGCATCAAGGGGAGAATCCACCGGGTGACGAGCCACTTCTTCGGCGACACCATCGCCACTTTCGAGCGGCTGTCCGGCCTGGGCTACCGGAATCCCGGGCTGGTCATCGGCAACTACGAGGAGGCACGAAGCGGCGGCGCGCATACCGGGGCGTACCTTTCCTGGTGTCAGCGAATGCGACCGCCCGGCAGGACGATCCCCATCCTCCGATTCGACGGTCTGGATGAAGACCGGTTCCGCGCCTGGCGAAAACGGCACCAGCCCGATGTGGTCGTGTTCATCCACACGTCGGACGTCGTGAAAGAGTTCGCTTCATTCCTGCGCAGGGAGAACGTCGACGTGCCCGGGGATTTCGGGGTTGCCGCGATGACCCATCTCCTCGATGGCACCGGGTTTTCCGGCATGCAGCAGAATCAGCCCCTCATCGGCGCCTGGGCGGTGGAGTTGCTGGTGTCCCGGATCATGCATCGCGACTTCGGGATTCCGGCGACGCCGCATATTGAGATGGTGGAGAGCCGCTGGATCGACGGCGCTTCTCTCCGCAGCGCCAAGAATCCGGAATTTCAATTTACCAGCGCGAGGAACTGATCGCGATCCGGAACCGCCCTAATATCTGCCTGCGGGTTCNNATTGCCAGGCCCACGGGGACAGCGTTCCCGTTTTTCTTTTCCGCGCCCATGTCGCTCGTCTTCTCCCTTGATCTCGGCAAATCGCCGGACGTCGTCGATTCTCCAAACGACGACATCGTGCTGCGCGGGAGTCTCGGTCGCACCCTCATCCTGGTCCATGGGCTCACCGGGACGCCAAACGAGATGCGGTTTCTCGCCTTCTATTTCAATCGACTGGGTTACAGCGTGATTTGCCCCCGCCTGGCAAACCACGGCAAACCGTTGCACATCCTCAAGCGCACCACCTGGGAGGAACTCTACGGCTCGCTGCGCACGGTGTTCATCGACGCCCTTGAAACCGGCGACCAGATCTATGTCGCCGGGCTCTCGATGAGCGCGTTGTTCGTCCTCCTGCTCGCCGAGGAATTCGGAGACAAACTTGCCGGAGGCATCTGCCTTGCGCCGACGTTGTTTTTCGACGGTTGGAACGTCCCGTGGTACAACCGCCTGCTTCCCCTTGCGGCGTATACACCGCTCAAATACTGCATCTATTTCAAGGACAGCGCCCCCTACGGCCTCAAGAACGAGAAGATGCGCGGGATGGTCGACCGTTTCTATCGCAAGGCGCGGCTGGAGGATACCGAGGGAATCTCCAAGTACGGCTACGCCTTCTTTCCGGTCTCGCTCTTTTACCAGTTGCAGCGGCTGGTCCGCAAAGTGATTCCCCTCCTGCCCCGGATCAGCGCGCCCATGTTGCTGATCCACGCGCAGGAGGACGACACCGCGAGCATCGCCAACTCCCAATTGATCCACGACAGGATCTCGTCGAAGGTCAAAAAACTCGTCATCCTCACCGATTCCTATCACGTGATCACGGCAGACCAGGAGCGTGAAAAAGTGGCCCGCGAAATCCAGGCATTCCTCGACAGACCATGAGCGATTCCCCGCGGCTCGAAGTCTATTTCGATTTCGACAACACTGTCACCGAATTCGACGTTCTGGACGACATCATCCGGCGCTTTTCGGTGAATGAGGACTGGAAGCGCATCGAGGAATCCTGGGAGGCCGGCGAAATCGGCTCGCGGGAATGCCTCGAACAGCAGCTCGCGCAGGTGCGGGTTTCCCCGGCCGCCCTCGGTGAATATCTTGGCACGATCAGGGTGGACCCGGCCTTTCCGCTGATCATCGGCTGGCTGCGGGAAAGGAAGGTCTCCCCGGTGATGATCCTGAGCGACAGCTTCTCGGCGATCATCGCAGCCATCCTGGAAAACAACGGCATCACCGGCCTGACCATCCGCGCCAACGAACTGCGGCTCGATGGCGACCGGCCGGTGGTCTCCTTTCCCTATTACGGCTCCATCTGCTCGCGGTGCGCCAACTGCAAGACCTCTCATCTTTTCCGGCGCGACCGGCCGGCGGGAACGAAGAAGATCTACGTCGGTGACGGCCTTTCAGACGCGTGTCCGGCCGGCTTCTGCGAAATTCTTTTCGCCAAGGACAAACTGTTGAAATACTATTCGGGGCTCAGGAAAGACTGCATCCCTTTCCGGGATCTGAGCACCGTCTATTCACACATCCGGACCCTTTTGCCATGAATTCGAATCCCTCCACCCCTGCGGGTGATAACATCGGAAACGAAGATCTGCTCAAACTCGAGGCACAGTACTGCTCGTGGGGCGACACGGTTCACTATGCCAAGGAGCTGACCATGTTCAGTCGTTCGGAGGGGATCTACCTCTACGACGAC
>PMKA01000259.1 GCA_003157575.1 Opitutia bacterium | reverse complement strand
TGATGACGGAGGAGATCAATTTTTCCTACGATGGCGGATTGTACGCAGAGCTCGTCCGGAACCGCGCATTTCTGGACGAACCGGATGCCGCCGCCCACTGGTCCGCGATCGACGACGAGGGAGCCGTTTCCACGATCGCGCTCGATCGCGCCCAACCGCTGAACGAGGAAATCCCGGTCAGCCTTCGCCTCGAAGTGACGAAGGTTGGCGCGGGCCAGAAGGCCGGGTTCGCCAACAGCGGCTATTGGGGCATCCCGGTTCGTCCGCTGACGACGTATCGCGCCTCGTTTTTCGCCAAAGCTGCCGGAACATTTTCCGGTGACGTCACCCTGCGGATTGAGAGCAGCGACGGCCAAACCACCTTTGCCGCCGGAAAGGCGGGCGGCCTGACGGGCGATTGGAAGCGGTACGAGGTGACTCTGACAACCGGTGATGTCGCGCCGACAACCAGTGCCCGCTTTGCCGTGACGCTCGATCAGCCGGGGACCGCCTGGTTCAGCTTCGTTTCGCTCTTCCCGCCGACGTGGAAAGACCGGCCCAACGGTTTGCGGAAGGACCTGATGCAAATGCTGGTCGATCTCAGGCCGAGATTCCTGCGATTCCCGGGAGGGAATTACCTCGAAGGACAAACAATCGCGGAGCGGTTCGATTGGAAGAAAACCCTGGGTCCAATCAGTCAGCGCCCCGGGCACAAATGTCCGTGGGGATATCGTTCGACGGACGGCATGGGCCTGCTCGAATTCCTCGAATGGTGTGAAGACATGGGTGCGGAGCCGGTGCTCGCAGTCTTTGCAGGCTATTCGCTCGGCGGGGAGACGGTGAAAGCGGGAGCCGACCTCGAACCGTTCGTCAAAGAAGCGGTCGACGAGATTGAATACGTCACCGGCGATGCTGCGACGAAGTGGGGCGCCCAACGTGCCAGGGATGGCCATCCGGCGCCGTTTCCGCTGCAGTACGTCGAGGTCGGCAACGAGGACAATTTCGACAAGGCCAACACCTACGACGCGCGATTCACGCAATTCTTCGATGCCATCAAGGCCAGGTATCCCGCGCTGAAGTGCATTTCCACCGTGGCCATGCGCGAGCCGGAGGTCCAGCGTGTGCACAGCCGCCAGCCGGACCTCATCGACGAACACTACTATTCCCCGGCCGAAGAATTCATCGAGATGGCGACCAGCCGGTATGAGAAATACGTCCGCAAGGGACCGAAGATCTTCGTCGGGGAGTGGGCGGCGTATGAAACGCCGTTTCCCCCGTGGGACAAGCTTTCCGCGAACGAGCCTCCCACTCCAAATCTAAAGGCGGCGATCGGCGACGCGGCGTTCATGACGGACCTGGAGCGCAACTCCGACCTCGTCGAGATGCATTGCTACGCGCCCTTGTTCGTGAACGTGAATCCCGGCGGCCGCCAGTGGCGCCCCGATTTTATCGGGTACAACGCGCTGCGGTCATTTGGGTCCCCCAGTTATCAGGCGTTTCGGATGTTCAGCACGCATGTCGGCGACCAGATATTGAGGGTCACGCAAACGGGCACGACCGTGATCGCATCTGCCACCCGCGCGAGCGCGACCGGCGAGGTCTTTCTGAAGCTGGTCAATCCAAAGCCGTCCGCCGAGGCCGTGACGATCGAACTCGTGGGAATCTCGCATGTCGGACCGAACGCGACGGTTGTGACCCTGTCAGCGGCGTCGGCTGACGCCACCAACACGATCGACGCGCCCGATGTGGTCGCACCCAAAACAACGACCATCATGGGGGTTCAGCCAAGCTTCCTTTACTCGGTTCCAGGAAACGGGATCGTCGTGCTTGTTCTGACAACAGATCAGGCGCTTCATGGGTAAAGGCAATCTGCAGCGCAGGGTTTAATTTCGTGTGAAGCGGGTCGATCATCCAGGTTACTCACTTTTTCGCCAGTCCGTTCACCTCAGATATCTTGTTTCTTGAGATGTGGTCGCTCAAGAAGACCGAAGCCTGCCGTCAGGAACTTCGTCCTCAGTTCGCAGGCGGTCCGGCCGATCAGCTCCGATATGAAACAGACGAGCGTCGCCGGCGGCGCATAGCAACGGGACGAGAGATTCAGCCACGTTCCTCAAGCCCTCCTCCAACCATTTCCTAGTCCCGGCCCCTTGACGCGTATTCGCGCTTTTCCCGATGAAGATGGATCAAATCAGTGCGAGCGCCTGGACTTCCGTGATCGACGGAACGCAGAAGGTCCAATTTGAATTCCTGGCACTCCAGTTATTCGTGGGCAATTTGCGGAAACGGTGGCGGGCCGGGGAAATAACCAAGCAGGATTGCATCGGGGAACTGAAGGGATTTTACGCGAAATTCGGCCGGCTGCCGATGGCGGAGAGGGACTTCAACAAGATCGCCGACCGGAGGCAGCCTCTGACGAACGGCTTGCTGGACCAGGCGGAAACCGCCAGGAGAATCGCGGCAGGTCAGAGCCTTATCCTTGCCGGGGAGGAAGCGTTGCTTGCCTCGTTGCCGCCGGGCAACTGGATTGGCGGCACCATCCCCTATTTCATGACCCAGGACGGAGGCTGCCTGTGCAAGGACAAGATCTTC
>PMKA01000250.1 GCA_003157575.1 Opitutia bacterium | reverse complement strand
GCAGCGATTGAATCGAACGTTAAAGGCGTCCGCGCGATTCGCCATGAGTAGTCGACTACTCGTCTTTCGAGAGGTGTATTGCGCCGGCGTCCGGCCTTGGCCGGCCTCGGGCCGAGTTTGGTCGCGGCGAAGTCCAGGCACAGCAGGTCTAGCAACTGGCGGGGTCGACGTCCCAGATGCCGGGGAACCGTCAGCTGTTGTCGTGGTCGCCGGGTACGTCCAGGTGCGGCGCCGACTCGGCGCCCCAGGTCCCGGGCATCATCGGCATGCGCGGACCACCGCTTAGCGCATCGTCGGCCAGCGTCGTCAACCCTGCTGCTTGTCCTGCTCCGGTCTTTGCGGCGGTTCCGGCGAACCCCTGGGTACCCGCGCCTGTAACCGAGGCCGCCACCGCCGCGACCGGCTCGCCGCTCGAAGCGTCGTCGTCTTCCAGATCCATGTATTCGTAGCCGCGCCCGAGCATTTGATTCTTCGGCCGCAGGCGCCGCTGCCTTTGGGCCGGCTCCCGGGGCGTCGCCGCGACCGCTGCGGCCTCTGCGCCGTCGGGTACCGGGGCCGTCTTTCGCGCGCTCAAGCCGCCCGCCCGCTTGGCAACCGCGCTGAGGTCACCGACTAGGTAGCCGAAATTTTCCATCCCCGCGCCCATGCCTACGCCCGCACCGGTGGCCGTCGGTGGTGCGGTTCCGGGCGGCGGCGGTGGGCCGCCCACGGGGACCGACACGTGCGCCGCTGCGGGAGCCGGCACCGGCGCCGAGGTGGGGGTAGGGAGGCTTGGGACAAGCGCCGCGACGGGCGGCAGGATCGGCGGTGGTGGGACCGGAGGCGGTATGGCAGCCAGCGCCGCCAACCCGCTGAGGCCGGCGGCCGGTGACAGCGCAGTGCCGGCGGCGAGAGTCGCCAAACTAGCGGTCAGCAAGGGCGTAATAACGGGGATTAGCAGCACAATAAATTGCTCGAGCAGAGTCTTTAGCAACGCGATGGTATCGGTGATGATCGTGCCAACGGCTTCCACGGTGGTGAACAGGATGGTGAAGCCGATCGTCGCAGGATTTCCCGTCGCGACCGCCGCTGTCAGATCCAGTGCGATAAACGAGAATGTTTCGGACAGAAAGGCGATGTACGAACCGATGTCCAGCGGGTAGCCCAGGGCGAATGCGACGTTGAACGGTGTGAAGAAGATCAGTGGATTGCCGAGGAGGGGCAGGTAAGGGTCAAACCCGGCAAATATCGATTGAAAGTAAGGGCTGTTGAAAAACACGTTAGTCCACTGTTCTAAGTGGTTGTTCCAGAAGTTGATATAGCCAATATTCTCCAACCATTGATAGAATTCATTCTGCATATCGGGGGGCAGCGGCAACGCTTCCAACCAGTTATAGATCTTGTTCCCCAAGTTGGACACGGCCGATGCCGCGTTGGCCTTTACGATCTGCGGCGCCGTTGGGTTCTGCGGCGAGGCCGCCACCGCCGCAGTGGCAACCCCCTGATAGGTGGTCATCACGCTCGCGGCCTGGATCCACATCCGCACATAGTCGGCCTCGTTGATTGCGATGGGGATTGCGTTGATGCCGAAGAAATTCGTGGCCAGCAACACGGCGTTGGTGGCGTGGTTGGCGGCCAATTCGGGCAAGGTCGGCATCGCGGCTAGCGCAACGGTGTACGCGGTGGCAGCGGTTTCCTGTCGGGCCGCAGTCACCGCGCTGTTCACTGAGGCTTCTGTCAGCCACGCCAGATACGGGAGATGGGCAGCCGCGTACGCCGCAGCCGTCGGGCCTTCCCACGCCCCTGCCTGCGCGCTCGCCAGCAGCGCGGTCAGTTCCGCGGCCGTCTCGGCGTACGCGGTGCTCAACGAGTTCCACGATTGGGCCGCCGCCAGTAATGGACCAGGTCCTGGCCCGCTGCTCAGCAGCGCCGAGTGCACCTCCGGCGGTGCGGCCATCCAGATCGGGGCGGTCATCGGCAACTACCCGCGGGCCCGGCCAGCACGCGTGCGGTTAGCGCTTCGACGCAGAAGATACCGGGATCGCTGGATAAGACATGCAGCGTCATGGGGGCGACTGAGCTCTCTCCGGGGTGCATCGCCCCGGGCTAGCAGGATGCGATGACGCGAGTGTCCTGGCTCTCGGATCGCCGCTCGCCTCGCCTTCCAGCCTGTGGCCGTGGCATGTGAGGGTCGCTCCCCGATGACAGTGGCGGCACCGCGCCGGATTTACACCGGCTTCCTACGTCGTCATCGCCTTACCGGCAATAGTGTCGCATCTCGAATGCGGTACGGGCCACAAATGCGAGGATCTTGTCGATCTTGCCTCGCTGATCGCCTCACGAGTCGAAATTCTATGAGCCCGCCAATCCAACTAGCCGACACGCCTGGTGTGCGCGAAGATCGAGCGAACGAAGTTTTCGCACACAGATGGAGTCCCCGAATGAAGAACGTCACACGGNNAATGCCGACCAGACGGATGACATTTTCCTGCAAGCGCTGACGCAGGGAGGAATCAGCTGGCCAAACGGCTCCGACCAAACCATGGTCAGTGTGGGGCATGCGGTTTGTAAAGACTGGTCCGACGGGGCGACGCAGGAACAAACCATCGCCGATGTAAAAAAAGCTCTGGGGTTAAGTGACTCCGGCACTGGCTATTTGGTCGGTGCGGCAACGCAGTCTTACTGCCCGCAATACATGTCCAGAACCCACTCGTGAGATAACCCTCCCTCCACAACGCTATCGCTGCGGCACGATCAACGTGTCGAACGGCAGGCCGATGCAGACGATCGAGCCCACCTGACCGATAGTGCGGAGATCGCTTGTGGGCATCGCCAGCATGGTGAAGGTGTGCGTCTCCTCTTTGACTTGGGTGATCACCAGTAGGTTGTAGTCCGAACCCGCGGCCACCACGATGATGAATGCCTCCGGAGACGCGCCAGTTACAGCCGACGCCCGGCCGACACAGGAGGAGAACGAAGTGAACCCTGGCTATGGCATCGAGCTCGCCGTCGGTCCTTGCAGGTTTCCCGCGCGCAGCGCAGGACCATCCGACGGAAACTCGTGCTCTTGCTGCACGGCTTCCCCGAGTCCTCGTGGGAGTGGCACGGCCAGATGGACGCGCTGGCGTCGGCCGGATATCGTGCGGTGGCGCCCGAACAGCGTGGCTACTCGCCTGACGCGCGACCGGAGGGGATCGAGGAATACTCCATCGACCGGCTCGTGGGTGACGTCATCGGTATGGCAGACACCCTGGGCGCCAGCACTTTCCATCTCGTCGGCCACGGCTGGGGTGCAATCGTGGCGTGGATGTGGCCGCTGCCCACCCGCAGCGGCTCGAAGCCCTGACAATTGTCTCCGTCCCTCATCCGACGGCCTGGGCCGCGGCATTTGCGGACCCGTCGAGCGACCAGCCGCAGCGGTCGGCTTACCTGCCCGAGATGAAGAGGCTCGGCTCCGAGGATGGGATGGGTGTGGATTTCCTCCGATTCGCTTCCAAACGCCAGTGGCCTTGAGGGATTCGGCACCGAGCCGCACATCGCTGTTCTGGGGGGACCGCGAGGCGATGCGCGCCGCACTGAACTGGTACCGGGCCTACGATTTCACGACGACGGGCTTCCCGACATCACGGTCCCGACGCTGTTTGTGTGGTCGCCCGAGGACGTGGCCATCGCACGCGAAGGCGCCGAGCTCACCGGTCGTCACGTCGACGCACCCTATCGTTTCTAGGTCATCGACGAGATCGGCCATTGGATCCCCGAGCTGGCCGCCGCCGAGTTCTCCGCCATGCTCCTCGAGCACCTCGCCGCCCACACGCCTAAGTCAGTGGTGTCTCCCACGTGATGCCGCTGATAGGCGACAATGTCGAAGAGATTGACGCTCATTGGCTGACGACGACACTTCGTCAGTCCGGAATCAAGGCACTCCACCCACGGCGAAAGGTCAATCCATGCGAATAAGTCTGATAACCGGTCTCAACAACGGCTCACCGATCGAATCCTGTATCCGCGAGCTCACCCAGGCGCGCGACGAAGGATTCGCTCGGCTGTGGATCACCCAAATGCCCTTCGACGTAGACCTACTGACCGTCTTAGCCGCCGCATTACGTGAAGTTCCTGATATCGAAGTGGCCAGTGGCGTGGTACCGATCCAAAACCAGCATCCGTCGCTGCTCGCCCAACGGGCCTTAACTCTCAACATCATTGCCGACGGACGATTCACATTAGGTATTGGCGTCACGCACCGGGCTGTCACCGAGGGGATGTGGGGTATCTCATGGGACAAGTCGGTGAAGCGGATGTCCGAATACCTCGACGGCCTGCTGCCCCTCCTTGCCAAGGAACAGGTCGACGCGCCCGGCGAGCTCGTCACGACCAGGGGAGCGCTGCAGATCCCGAATGCCCCGACGCCACAGGTGTACGTCGCCGCGCTGGGTCCGCAGATGTTGCGGGTCGCTGGCCGGCGCACCGCAGGAACGCTCACATGGATGACGGGCCCGAAGACCCTGCGTGAACACGTAGGGCCCACGCTGCGCGCCGCCGCCGCCGATGCGGGCCGCGCGGACGGGTCGGTCGCGGTGGCCGCCGCGCTGCCGATCAGCGTCACAGACGATGTCGCCGCAGCCCGGTCATTGGCCGCTCAGCAGTTCGCGATGTATGGGCACCTTCCCTCGTATCGCGCGATGCTCGACAGAGAGGGCTTCTCCGGCCCGGAGGACGCTGCGCTGATCGGCGACGAGTCCACGGTCTTCCACCATCTCGACGAGCTGCGCGATGCGGGCGTCGACGAATTCGTCGGTATACCGTTCGACCCGTCGATCGACGGAGGGCAGCGGACCCGAGCATGCCTTCGGTCATGGGATTCCCTAGCTTCGACTTCTTAGCCGGCCTGCCCGCGGCGCTGCCCAACCGACGTGTCTATACCTGCCGTAACGGGCGGCGGTGCACCAATGTCGGCCACCAGAACCACGGCCCCAGGATGCTGAGTATGGACGGCACGACGAATGAACGCACGATCAGCGTGTCCAGCAGCAAGCCGATGCACACGGTCGAACCCACCTGACCAATAGTTCTGAGATCGCTTGTGAGCATTGCCAGCATGGTGAACGCGAATACCAAACCCGCGGATGTCACCACACCGCCCGTGCTTCCGAGAGCGCGGATCAGACCGGTGTGCAACCCCGCGTGAATCTCCTCTTTGACCCTATTGATCAGCAGCAGGTTGTAGTCCGACCCGACCGCCACCAGGATGATGAACGTCAGCGGTAGGACGAGCCAGTGCAGGTGCAGGCCGATCAGGTGCTGCCAGACGAGTATGGACAACCCGAAGGCCCCGGCGTAGGAGAAGGCCACGGTGCCGGGAATGACCAAGGCCGCCACCAGACTTCGCGTGATGAACAGCATGATCAAGAAGATCAGTACGAAGGCGGCGATTGCCGCGATAAGCAGATCGGATGTGGCGTATTCCTCGATGTCCTTGTCGTTCGATCCGGAGCCGCCGATATAGACTCGCGCGCCGGCCAACGAGGTTTCTTTCAAGATCGTGGTTATCGCCCCGGGAAACTGTTCGACATGCTCCACGCCTTCGGGGCCCATCGCGTCACCCTCGTGGGTGACGATGAACCGGGCAGCCTTGCCGTCCGGCGACATCATCAGTTTCATGCCCGTCTTCACGTCTTCGTTGTCGAAGCCCTCGTGCGGGATGTAGAAGAAGTCATCGCTGCGGGACTTGTCGAAGTCGTTCCCGACGTTGATCAGGTCATCGAATGTCTGGTCGGTTGCGAGGGACTGAAGATCCGCCGATCCGTAACTGTTGACCAGCTTCGCCTGCAGGGCCTCCGTGTCGTCAGCCGTGGCTTTCAGCTGCGCGATGATCTGCGGGAAGGCCTTATCGACCTCCTCAAGAGAGATTCTGGCGTACTTGATATCTTCGGCCAACTTGTCGATGTGGTCGAGCGTATCGAATACCGATCTGAACGTCCAGCAAACCGGAATGTCGAAACAGTGCCTATCCCAATAAAAGTAGCTTTTGATCGGACGGAAGAAATCGTCGAGATTTGAGACTTCCGAATTCATCTCATCGGTGACCTTTTGCAGATCTTCAACCGTGAGGACCGTCTGGTGCAGCTCATCCGACACTCTTTGGAAAAAGCCGATCTCTTTCCGCAACACCAAGACAGAGTGCGCCTGGATATCTGCCTGCTGATCGGTGTTGGAATTTTGCTCCCTGTTGAATGGGAGCTGTTGACCGTTGCCGCTGCCTTGTGTGGTGAACAAGTACGGAATGCTGGCGTGCTCGAGCGCCCGGCCCATGGGCCTGGTCATGCTTTGCACCATCGCCACACCAGGTAGGCGGATCAGTGCCCTGGCGACCCGGTCTAGCGAGATGAAGTCGGCCGAGTTGCGCATGTCGTGATCGGTCTCAACCATCAGCATCTCGGAGAACAGTTTGCTCTTGGAGAAGTGTCGATCGGCTGCAGCAAAACCCAGGTTGGCAGGGGCGTCGGCCGGTTGGTATTGACGATCGTCGTAGTTCTGCCGGTAGGTCGGTACGAAGACCGCCCCGATCATGACGACGGCCGAACTGGCCGCCAGGATCGGCACGGGCCAGCGCACCACGCTCGCCCCGATGCGCCGATACAGATTCGCCTTGACCTTCTGCCGCGGGTCGAACATCCCGAAAAGGCTGCCCACGGTCAACAGCGCC
>PMKA01000439.1 GCA_003157575.1 Opitutia bacterium | reverse complement strand
GAATTGATGAGCGGGATCCGCGAGCGGCGGTTCTGGCCGCAGGGGACGCGTCCGTCGGATGCGAGCGCGGCGGCGGGCCGTGCGGCGCTGGCGCGGTCGGCCCTCAAGCCGGAACAGATCGAGACGTTCATGCATGCCGCGGTGTGCCGGGACATGCTCGAGCCGGCCACGGCGGCGTTTGCGCACCGGAAGATCGGGCTGTCCTCAGACGCCCAGATATTCGACGTCTCCAACGCCTGCCTGGGGTTTCTCAACGGACTGACGATTCTCGCCGCGATGATCGAGTCCGGCCAGATCCGTTGCGGAATGGTGGCGGCCGGGGAGAACGGCCGGCCACTCGTGGAACGCACGCTTCAGCACCTGGCGACCGCCCCCCTGGACCGGAACCAGATCAAGCCGTATTTTGCCAATCTGACGATCGGTTCCGGCGCCGCCGCGGCGATCCTGTGCCACGAGTCGCTCGTGCGCGGGCGTCCGCACCGGCTGCTGGGCGGGGCCTGCGTGAACGCCACGGCGTACAGCGACCTCTGCAAGGGCGACGCAGCCGGCGGGGACGGCCTGGAGATGCAGACCGACTCTGAGCAGTTGCTCGT
The DNA here is from genome assembly GCA_003157575.1 of Opitutia bacterium. GTDB lineage: Bacteria > Verrucomicrobiota > Verrucomicrobiia > Opitutales > Opitutaceae > Fen-1467. The sequence continues at coordinate 14,282 of PMKA01000439.1, read as the reverse complement.
GGCGGGCGTGGAGGTGGCGAAACGCGCCTGGACGGCCTTTCAGAAGGAAACGGGCTGGGGGAGCGCCTCCATCGATCGCTATGTGTGCCACCAGGTCGGAGCGGCGCACCGGCGCCGCCTTTATGAGGCCATCGGCGTCGATCTTGCGCGCGACTTTTCCACGTTCGCGACCCTGGGCAACATGGGATCGGTTTCGCTGCCCGCGACGCTTGTGAAGGCCGTGGAAGGCGGCGCGGTCGTCGAGGGCAACCGGGTCGCGCTGCTGGGCATTGGCAGCGGGATTAACTGCATGATGCTGGCTCTCGAATGGTGACCCCGGCAGAGCTTCCCGACTGGTTGCGACGGCTGTACCCGTTCGAGCCGCGGTCGATCCTTTGCGGACCGGCGCGGATGAGCTACGTCGACGAGGGGCCTCGAGCGGACGAGGCGGTGGTCCTCATCCATGGAAACCCGACGTGGTCGTTCTACTATCGCAACCTGATCCGGCGGCTGACGGAGGCCGGGATGCGCTGTATCGCGCCGGACCACATCGGCATGGGGCTGTCCGACAAGCCCGCCGGATATCCCTACCGCCTCGCGACGCACATTGAGAACCTCGAACGGCTCGTCGCCGCGCTCGGGCTGAAAAAGGTGCACCTTGTCGTCCACGACTGGGGTGGCGCGATCGGGCTGGGCTGGGCGGCGCGTCATCCGGAGATGGTCGGGCGTATTGTGATCTTAAATACGGCGGCGTTTCCGTCGCCGCGCATGTCGTTCCGGATCGGCGTCTGCCGGATGCCGCTCGCCGGCGAGGCGATTGTCCGATGGCTCAACGCGTTTGCGGGACCCGCGACGTGGATGGCGGTCAACCGGAAGCCCCTCGCCGCCGAGGTGAAGCGCGGGTATCTGTTCCCGTACGACTCCTGGGCGCACCGCATCGGCGTGGCGCGATTCGTCGCCGATATTCCGATGCGGCCGGGTCATCCGAGCATGAAGACGCTGGAGCAGGTGGAGGCTGGGCTTGCGCATTTCCAGGACCATCCCGTCACGATCTTCTGGGGCGGCGCGGATTTCTGCTTCGACGACTCGTTCTTCAAACGCTGGCGCGAGATCTACCCACGGGCAGATTCGCGTTATCTGTCAGACGCCGGGCATTACGTCCTTGAGGATGCCACGCCCGGCGAACTCGCCGGGATCGCGACGTTCCTCACGGGGTCTGATTCTTTAGGCGGAGCGGTTTGTCCAAGGGGTATCTGAGCCGCGACGATGCAGTCAACGTAGGGTCGCCGCTCGTCGGCGGACCGTCCGAGACAGAAGGGGAGCCGTTGGCCCGGCGACAAGCGCCGGCCCTACATTCCGTTCGTTGTTCGCAGGGGTGGTTCATACGGCGGCGGTCGACAGCCTGAATGCGACCGAGACTATCCCGGCGTAGAGAGGCGCCTCAGAAGTTCGATCGCCAGCGCGCGGCGCTCGGGAGCGAGACGATTGAGATGTTCACGGTCGGTGTGAGCAACGAAAGCGTCGCGCAGAGTCTCGAAAGCAGCGCGATCCGCCGGAAGGCTCGTCAACCGGAGGTCTCTCAATCCGGCCGGGCGAATGAGACGATCTGGTCCTGCTCGCGGTGGTTGGTCCAGAAGTTCTTCCCGTCGAAAGCCAGCGCCCGCGCGGCAAACGGGATGCGAACGAGGTCGTCGATCTTCGGAGCGGCGGGGCGGGGATCGACGCGGGTCAGCCAATAATCGGTGGAATCCTCGTCATCCGTTGTTGCGAGATAAAAACAGCCGTCGACGTAGACCTGCCCGCAGATGCCGTGCGAGATGGTGATGACACGCCCGACCTTTCCCTCCGCGCCGAGGGTGAGGAGCTTCTTCGGATACCACTGGGTGAGGTAAAGACTCTGCCCATCGAAACTCAGGTGGGAGCCACAGTCGTCCGGGCATGGCAGAGCGAAATCCTTGTCGAAACCCTGTCCGGGGACGCAGCGCCGGATGATCCGGTTGTCGTTCGCGGTCTCGCCGCACAACACGCGGAGTTCCCGGCCCACGGCTGTCATTCCCCACGGGATCCCCGGCGCGGCGGTTTGCCAGCCAACGGTCCACTTCACAGGATCGATCGAGTAGATCTGTTTGGTCTCGCGCGAACCCATCCAGAGCACCGTTCCGCCCCACGCGAGGGACTGGGGCTTTGGGGCGGGCGAGGCAAGACGCCGTAATTCCGTGATGTTCTTCATGGTGGTGTGCGCGAACGCATGGTTCCGCCGCGGAAAAATGGTGCTCGGGGCGGGAGTCGAACCCGCACGCCTTACGGCACACGCCCCTCAAACGTGTGTGTCTACCAGTTCCACCACCCGAGCAATCCGATTTCAGGGAGCCCGGATAAGTAGGAACATGGCGGAGAATGTAAAGCCCTGAATTGGATCGGAGCTGTCCGGGGCCCATCTGCCGGCTGGCGTCGCGCAGGCATGGATCTGCATTGAAGTGTTGCCAACCGACGGTTTCCCAATGTTCACTCGTCGTTTTACAAGGCGGCATCGAGTGCCGCGTGCTTGCCCCCCCCTGCCCCCATGAGTGTTCCAATTGTCCCTGTTCAAAAGCCAACGAACTATCGCTGGGTGATCTGCGGTCTGCTGTTCTGGGTCACAACGGCGAATTACATCGACCGGAGCGTCTTCGGCAATCTGGCGCCGGAGATGCCTGGGCGGCTCCATATAGCCCAGCGAGACTGGGATGTGGCCTACTGGGACATGCAGCTGTTCTTCAGCGCCGCCTATGCGATCAGCATGCTTTTCATGGGCCGCTTGATGGACGGGCTCGGCCTGCGCTGGGGCTTCGTGGTCGCCTGTGCATTCTGGGGCCTTGCGTCGATGTCCCACGCAGTCGCGCCCGAGATTGGCGCCCTCTTCGGCGGACCGGTCATCGGATTCATCATCTGCCGCATCCTGCTGGCGGTCGGCGAGGCCGGCAATTTTCCGGCGGCGATCAAGGCGACGACAGAGTGGTTCCCGAAGCGGGAACGGACTCTTGCGACCGGGCTGTTCAATTCGGGCTCCAACATCGGCGGGATACTGGTGCCGTATTTGATGCCGGCCCTCATCGGCATGACTTTTTTCAGTATTTCGCTTGGCTGGCGGGGTGTGTTCCTAGTCACGGCAGTCATCGACCTTCTCTGGATTGCCGCATGGCTGGCCTGCTACCGGAAGCCCGAGGAGCATCCGAAGGTGAACGCGGAGGAACTCGCTCTTATCCGGAGCGAAGGGATCGAGCCGACTGTGAAGATACCGTGGCGCAGGCTGCTCCCGCACCGCCAGATGTGGGCCTTCGCCGTGGCGAAGGTCATGACGGACTGCTTCTGGTGGTTCTATCTGTTCGGCTCGCCTGATTTCTTCTACCGAAAGTTCAGCCTCGATCCCGAACATCGGAAATACATGATTATGATGATCTACGCTGTGGCCTCGGTCGGCAGCATTGCGGGCGGCTGGCTTGCCGGCCACTTCATGGCGAAAAACTGGACGGTCAACAAGGCGCGCAAGATCACGATGCTCATCTGCGCGGTGTGCGTGGTTCCTGTCGCCTATTCTGCGATGACCGACAACAAGTGGGTCGCTGCGGTGTTGATCACGCTTGCGGCCTCGGCGCACCAGGCCTGGTCGGCCAATGCATTCAATCTGGCCGGCGACATGTTCCCGAAACGCGTCGTGGGTTCGGTGATCGGCTTCGGCGGGATGATCGGCGCATCCGGCGGTGTCGTCCTTTTCTACATCACCGGGAAGGTGCTGAAGCAAACGGGCAACTATCTGCCCATTTTCATCATGGCCAGCGTTGCGTATGTCCTGGCCCTCTTGATCGTGCATCTGCTGGTGCCGAGGCTCGAACCGGCGCAGATCGAAGCCAAGGCCGAGGCGTGATCGGAGCCGAAGCCGCCGGTTGACGCAGGAAAGGCCGCTCGCCCATTCGACAGGGCACCGAGGGCGAGGGGCTCACGCTCGCAGTTGAGGCGGCGGCCACTCGCTCACGNNGAAGCCGCTCGCAGCTGAGGCGGAGGCCGCTCGCTCACGCTCGCAGCTACGGGGCGGAATCCACCCGCGGTTGAGGCAGGAGCCGCTCGCTCACGCTCGCAGCTACCAGACGGAAGCCGCTCGCAGCTGAGGCGGAAGCCGCTCGCTCACGCTCGCAGCTACGGGGCGGAATCCACCCGCGGTTGAGGCGGAGGCCGCTCGCTCACGCTCGCAGCTACGGTCCAGAGAGGGCGAATTTCCCTCTCGCCCCGGCGGACCGCAGTTGGTGAGCTTGCATTCATATGTCCGCCGGTTCTCGCGACAGCCGTCCTCCGCTGGAACACCGGTTCTCCGGTGAGAATCCGCTGCGCACGCTGCTCTACCTTTACAAGGGAGAGCGCAGGCAGCTGATCCTCGCGTCGCTCTGTTTCGTGGTCAAACACAGCCCGGTGTGGCTCATGCCCGCGATCACGGCGAACATCGTGGACATCGTCGCCCAGCCCGCCCGGCATGCGCGCGGCGAGCTCTGGATGAACGCGCTGGTTCTGGCGGTGATCCTGGCGCAGAACGTCCCGCTGCATTATGTTTATGCGCGCGCCCTCAGCCGGGCCGCGCGGACGACGGAGACGCGGCTGCGGTCGGCATTGTGCCGGCGGCTGCAGCACCTTTCGATCGGCTATTATGCCCGGCACAGCGCCGGCGTGCTCCAGTCGAAGGTGCTGCGCGATGTCGAGGCGATCGAGCAGCTGACACGGGTGCTCTTCGACGGAGGCCTGTCGTGCCTCGTGAACATCGTCTTCGCCCTGATCATCACAGGCCTGCGCCAGCCGTGGTTTCTCGTCTATTTCCTGATCGCGGTGCCTGTGGCCGTCGGGATCGTCTACTCGTTGCGGCGCCCGCTGGCGGCGCGCAACGCCGCCTTCCGCGAGGAGATCGAGCGCATGTCCACGCGGGTGATCGAAATGACGCACCTGCTGCCCGTCACCCGCGCACACGGGCTCGAGTCCACGGCGCTCGCGCGCGTGGGCGAGTCGCTTGAGCGCGTGCAGGCGGCGGCGCTGCAAGTCGACGGGATCAATGCGGTGTTTGGCGCGCTGTCGTGGGCCACGTTCAACGGATTCAACATGCTTTGTCTCGTCGTCTCCGCATGGGCGTGCCTGGCGGGCTGGCTGCCGATGGGGGCGGGCGACGTCGTCCTGCTGACCACCTATTTTGGTCTCATCACAAGCTCGGTGCTCGGCCTGGTGGGAACCCTGCCGCAGATCACAAAGGGCATGGAGTCGATCCGCTCGATCGGCGAGGTCCTGCAATGCCCGGACCTCGAGGACAACGAGGGGAAGGCAGCGATCGCCGCGGTGGAGGGCTCATTCAGTTTCGAAAAGGTCAGCCACGTCTATCCAGGCTCGCAGCTGGCGGCGCTCCACGACTTCACGCTGTCGGTGGCGCCCGGCGAGACGATCGCCCTGGTCGGCCCGTCGGGAGCCGGAAAATCGACGGTTCTCAATCTCGTCATCGGATTCATCCGGCCGACTTCGGGACGCATCCTCGTCGACGGCCATGACATGCAGGCGCTGGACCTGCGCACCTACCGGCGTTTTCTTTCCGTCGTTCCGCAGGAGTCGATCCTGTTCGACGGCAGCGTCCGCGAAAACGTCACGTATGGGTTGCCGGCGGTTCCGGCTTCCACGGTGGAGAAGGCGTTGCAGGACGCAAATGCTTGGGATTTCGTCTGCCAGCTTCCGGCGGGGCTCGACACGGCGGTGGGCGAAAAGGGAGCCAGTTTGTCAGGAGGCCAGAAGCAGCGTCTCGCGATCGCACGGGCGCTCGTCCGCAATCCGCGGGTGCTCATCCTCGACGAGGCGACGTCTGCGCTCGACACCGAGACGGAGTCCCTGATCCAGGAGGCGCTGGCCCGGCTGATGCGCGGCCGCACGACGTTTGTTGTCGCCCACCGTCTGTCGACGATCCGCAACGCGGGCAGGATTGTGGTCCTGGACCATGGGCAGATCGCGGAGATCGGCACCCACGAGGCGCTGCTTGCGGCCGACGGCGTTTACTCGCGCCTTCACGCCCTGCAGGCAAGATAGCACTAATCGACGATGTAGCCTTCCTCGCCGTGTTCGGACAAATCGAGTCCGACCGTCTCGTCCTCGACATCGACCCGCAATCCGTTGGTGACCCGGCCGACGAGCCATGCAATGCCCGCCGTGGCGAGCGTCGACCATGCCAGGACAACGACTGCCGCCTTTAGCTGCTCAAGCCACAAGGTGTGTCCGACGACGCCGGCGATCGGCCCGGTCGCGAGATTTGGGTTCGCGATGGCGGTCGCAAAGACGCCGGTGAGCAGCGTCCCCAGGGTGCCGCCGACGGCGTGCACGCCAAACGTGTCGAGCGAATCGTCGTAGCCAAACCGGGTTTTGAGGTTGTTGCAGGCGAAGTAGGTCGCAGCGCCGGCCGCGAGGCCGATTGCAACCGCGCTTCCGGCGGTGACGAACCCGCTGGCCGGTGTGATCGTGGCAAGTCCTGCGACCGCTCCGGAGCAGAGGCCGAGGACGCTGGGCTTTCCGCGGCGGAGATACTCGATAAACGACCATGAGAAGCAGCCTGCGGCCGCCGAAAGTGTCGTCGTCACAAATGCATTGACCGCCACGCTGTCGGCCGCGACGGCGCTGCCGGCGTTGAATCCGTACCAGCCGGCCCAGAGCATTCCGGTGCCGACCATGCAAAACACCATGCTGTGGGGAGGCATTGGTTCGCGTCCGTGACCGCGGCGCCTGCCCAGCACGAGACACAGGATCAATGCGCTCCAGCCCGAGGTCATGTGCACGACGAGTCCGCCGGCAAAGTCGATGGACTTGATTCCCGCGTCCGGATTGGAGAGGCCGTTCATCCATCCGCCGGCGCCCCAGATCATGTGCGCGACGGGGAAGTAGACCACGATCATCCAGATGACGCTGAACAGCATGACGGCCTTGAATTTCATGCGCTCGGCAATCGCGCCCACGGTCAGTGCGGGCGTGATGATGGCAAACATCAGCTGATAGATTGCAAACAGGCTGTGCGGAATCCACTGCGCGTAGTCGCCGTTTGGCGCCGCGCCCACATTTTGGAAGAACGAGAAGCCCAAACCGCCGATCAACGCGTTGCCCCGCGCGTAGCTCAGGCTGTATCCGCAAAGCCACCAAAGAATCGTGACGACCGCGGAAAGGCCGAGGCACTGGGCGAGGATCGACAGCACGTTCTTGCGCCGCACGAGGCCGCCGTAAAAGAGCGCCAGGCCGGGCAGCGTCATGAAAAGGACAAGCGCCGCGCTGGTCATCATCCACGCGTTATGGCCGGGTCCGCTTCCCGAAATTTTGGACACGGCGTGCCCGTCGGTCGCACGCGCGGCGTTGTTGACGTAGGCCTCGATGTCGGCGAGCCGCTGTTCAACGGTGGGCTGGGGCAGGGGCGCTGCCGTCCCCGCCGCCCGGAGCGGAACGGAGGGCAAAACGAGGGCAAAAAACGCAAAGAATGACCATGCAAGTGCTCTCATGAATAAAATTGATCAAACAGCAGTTTCCACGCCATTGATGAATTCTTTGCATAGTTAGCCCATTATTGGTCACTGCATTCCCAGGAGGCTGTCGAAACGCAGGTCCGACAACCTCCTATCGCCGCGCTTGAGCTTCATTTCTTCATCTGCCAAGCCTCCTGGTATCTGGCAGACGCAAGCTCAGTTCAAAACATCGCCATGCATTGTCACCCTCTTCTCCGACTGCTGCTGGCGCTCGTGGCGTCTGTAGGCGGATCTCTGTGTGCCGCCGCGGCGGCCTCCGACGAGGGTGCAGCAAAGGCGGATGTTTCCTCAACCTCCGAGCCTCCCGCAGACGAGTCTTCTGCCGACGAGCCGCCCGCCGCTCCGGATGCGGACCGCGACCGGACGCTCACGNNGGAGATCAAGGAGCAGTACGAATTTCCCTCGAAGGCACAATGGGATGAGTTCGCGGCGAAATTGCAGCGCGCCCTGGATGGAGATTCAGTCGAGGAAGTCGCACAATACGAGCCCCAGGCGCGGGCTGCGGTCGCGGCGTTGCGGACGCTGCAGGGCTACGAGGAATATGCCGACTGGCTCGAAGAGCGGCTGGATTTGATCCAGGCCGCGAGGTCGACGCTGCGACCATCGGCTCCGTCTCCCGGCCGGCCTCCCGCACCGCCGGAGCCCGGTGGCGCGCGGCCTTCCCCGATGCCCTATTATGATCTCTGGCTCAAGCGTCTCGGCGGCCGGCCGGCGCCGGCTGGCGCGGCGGATCTTATGCCCGTTTTGCGCACCGGGTTTTCCGCGAACGGGGTGCCGCCCGAGTTCGCCTGGATCGCCGAAGTCGAATCGACCCTCAACCCGAAGGCCCAAAGTCCGTCGGGCGCGAAAGGCCTGTTCCAGTTGATGCCCGGGACCGCAAAGAACCTCGGGCTCAGCACCTGGCTTCCCGACGAGAGAACGGATCCGGCAAAAAGCGCCGGCGCCGCGGCCCGGCTGCTGCGGAGCCTCCACGGGAAATTCGGCGACTGGCCCCTCGCGCTTGCCGCATACAACGCCGGCGCAGGGCGCGTGGAGCGTCTGCTTGCCGCAAAAAAGGCGAAGACGTTTGGCGACATCTCGCCATCGTTGCCGGTGGAAACCCGGTTTTATGTCCCCAAGGTCTGCGCCACGATTGCACTGCGCACGGGCCTGCCGCTGGAAAAGTTCGCCGGGCCCGAATGAGGGGTGGGATGCGATGACGCAGTTGACCTGCCGCCGCAGGCGAACAGGATGGATCCATAAATCGGCAGGCGTCGCCCCAAAGCCTGTCAATTCACATCTTCCATGAAAATCACCGTTCTTGGCGCCGGAGGTGGCGAAGTCACCGGCTCGGCCTACTTGATCGAAACTCGGAATGCCGCGGTGCTCGTCGACTGCGGGTTGTTCCAGGGGGGCCATCGCGCCGAGGAACTGAACAAGACCCCGTTGGGCGCCGACAGCGCGCGGCTCAACGCCGTGGTCCTGACCCATGCCCACCTCGACCATACCGGCCGCCTGCCGCTGCTGGCGCCGGCGGGTTTCACCGGGCCGGTTTACGCGACTCCCGCAACAATCGAAATGACGGGCCTGATCCTGCGCGACGCGGCAAGGATACAGTTCCAGGATGCGGAGCGCATCAACCGGAAGAATCTCCGCGCGGGCGAGGTTCCTGTCCATCCGCTCTATTCCGGCGAAGATGTTGAGCACATTCTCCGGCAGCTCAAGCCCGTGCCCTATCACGAGCCGGTCGCGGTGGCTCCGGGCGTGCAGGTGCGTTTTGTCGAGGCCGGCCACATGCTTGGATCGGCGAGCCTCCAATTGTTCGTGGACGACGGCGACGTGCGCCGCACGCTCGTGTTTTCGGGCGATCTGGGGCCGAAGGGCGCGCCCATTTTGCGCGAGGCGGAGCCGTTCTCCCAGGCGGACCTTGTCTTTCTGGAATCGACCTACGGCGACCGGGATCACCGGCCGTTCGACGAAACGGTCGCGGAGTTCATCCACATCCTGCAGCAGGCGGTCGCCCGTAAGAGCAAGGTGCTTGTGCCGACGTTTGCCGTGGGGCGGGCGCAGCTGCTCACGGCGCTGCTTGCATGGGCGTTCCGCAACCGCTCCATCGAGCCGTTCCCGGTTTTCCTCGACAGCCCGATGGCGATCGAGGCCTCGCAGATCTACGCCCGCCACGAGGAGTTGTTTGATGACGAGATGATCGCATTCCTCAAGGCGAGCCCCATGTCCCGGGATCTGGCGACGTTGAGGATGACGGCGAGTCCGGAGGAGTCGCGCCGCATCAACAGCATACCGGGGCCGTGCCTCATCATGGCGGGCGCCGGGATGTGCAATGCCGGCCGGATCCTCCATCACCTCCGCCACAACCTCTGGAATCCCGAGTCGCAGGTGATCATCGCGGGCTACCAGGGCGCCGGCACGCTCGGCCGCCAGCTTGTCGACGGGGCGAAGAAGGTCATGATCTTCGGCGAGCCGATCATCGTGAAGGCGCAGATTCACACGCTCGGAGGATTCAGCGCGCATGCCGGGCAGACGGAATTGCTGGCCTGGTTTGCGGCGCTCGCGCCCGCCCGGCCGCGCGTGGTCCTGACCCATGGTGAAAATCCCCAGCGCACCGCCCTCGGCAAACTCATCACGGAGCGTTACGGACTGACGCCGACGCTTCCTGCCCTGGGCGAAATCATCGAACTCTAGCGCGAGCCTGTCGGACTTCGGGTTCTCCAGACTGCCAAACACAACATGAACTCCAACAGTCAGCCAGTTTCCCCGGTTCCGGCGGGTCCTCCGGCGGTTCCGCCCGGTGCGCCGGGAACCATGCAGATCATCATGGATGGTTTTGGCGTCCGCCGCAGGATGACGATCGGAGTCATTGTTGCCGTCTGTCTTGTCATCAGCGGGGCGGTGACGTTCGTCGTCCTCTCGGCTCCGCCGACCACGATCACGATCACGACCGGTCCTGAGGGCAGCAGTTTCCACAAGGCTGCCGTCAAGTACGCGGCCCTTCTGGCCGAGCACGGGGTGAAGTTGAACATCCTGACGTCTCGCGGCTCCGAGGAGAATCTCAGGCGGCTCAGCGATCCGGCTTTTCAGGTTGACGTGGGGTTTGTCCAGTGCGGTGTGTGCAAGGTGCCGCCTCCCGGGCTTGTATCGCTCGGCAGCATCGCCCACCAGCCGCTGCTCATCTTCTATCGGGGGGCGATCGTCGACGCGCTTTCCCAGTTCGACGGCAAGCGGCTTGTGGTCGGACCGGCGGGCAGCGGAACCCGCGGGCTGGCCCTGGCGCTTCTCGAAGCCAACGGAATCAAGGAGGGGGGGCGGACGGCGTTGCTGGATTTCGAACCTGAGAAGGCATCCAAGGCGATTCTGGAAGGGACAGTGGACGCCGTTTTTCTGATGGGGGAGGCGACGCCAACCTCGGTGATGCGGGTGCTGCTGCGTTCGCAGGACGTCCACCTGTTGAGTTTTTCGCAGGCTCCCGCCTATGCGCGGCGCTTCGGATTTCTGAGCGTGTTGGATCTGCCGCAGGGGTGCATCGATCTCGGCAACAACCTTCCCTCGCATGATGTCGCCCTTATCGGTCCGACGATCGAGCTGATTGCGCGGGAGGATCTCCATCCGGCGTTGTCCGACCTTCTGCTGGACGCGGGCCGCGAAGTGCACGGCAAGAGCGGCCTTTTCCAGTACAAGGGCGAGTTCCCGGCGCCCCTCGATCATGACTTCCGTATCAGCTCCGACGCGGCCCGGTTCTACAAATCAGGCAAGACCCTGCTTTACCGGCACCTGCCGTTCTGGCTCGCAAGTCTCACCAGCCGGCTCGTGCTGGTCTTTGTTCCGATGATCGTGGTGTCGATTCCGATCTTGCGGAGCATTCCCTTCCTCTACCGCTGGCGGATCCGTTCCCGGATCTTCCGATGGTACCGGACGCTGCTTGCGCTGGAACGGGATCTCGCCATGGAAAAGGACGCCGAAAGGAGAAAGCAGTTGATCGGGCGCCTTGATGAAATCGAGAAATCCGTCAACAAAATCAAGGTGCCCACGTTCTACGCCGATTTGTTTTATGCGATGCGGGTTCACATCGATTTCGTCCGCCAGACGAGCGGCCGGAATGTTGTCGGGACCAAGACCGAGTCACCGCGATCGCCCTCGTCGACGCCGCTTTCCGGCGGCCCGGGAGTCGGGGCGTGACGTCCAGAAAACAAATATCTCCAGCATGACAAACTTTCCCCGCACCCTGGTCGGCGGCGTCTCGGTCTCCCGAATGATCGTCGGGACAAACTGGTTTCTTGGGTGGTCCCACACGAGCCTTGCAAAGGACAAGTTCATCAGGGAATACCAGACACGGGAGAGCATCGCCCAGGTCATCGGCGCATTCCTCGAATACGGGATCGACACGGTGATGGGGCCGACATCCCAGTTGCTGATCGACGCCGTGCGTCTGGCGGAGGACCGCTCGGGCAGGAAGATCATCCTCGTGCTGACGCCGGGCTTCAGTCTTGCGCCGAATTGTACGAAGGAGGAGTCGCCGGAGACGGCATTCGATTTCTGCCGGAAGCATGGTGCGACGTTCTGCATGCCGCACCAGTGCGTAACGGATGCGCTGATCGACCGGAGGGAGGGGAAGATCCGCGATCTCGACCGCTACACCGCGATGATTCGCGAGCGCGGGATGATCCCCGGGCTCTCGACGCACATGCCCGAGGCGGTTGTCTATGCCGACAAGCAGGGCGCTGATGTGGAAACGTACATCCAGCTCTACAATTCGGCCGGTTTCCTGATGCAGGTCGAGGTCGACTGGGTGATGAAGGTGATCCAGGAGGCGAAGAAGCCGGTGATGACAATAAAACCTCTCGCCGCCGGAAGAATACTGCCGCCGGTAGGGCTCGCATTTGTGTGGGCGACGTTGCGCGATTGCGACATGGTGGCGATCGGGACGACGACGCCCGACGAGGCGCGCGAAGTCGCCGAGCTCTCCCTCGGGTTTCTCGGACGGCGCGCCGCCGCGGTCCCGCTGCAGGAGACCCGCAGCAAGAAATCGCTGAAGTGAATTCCGGCTGTCGTTCCACGAACACCGCAGGCAGGCTCATCCGTTCGGCGGATTCGACAAGCTCACCGCAGGCNNGCAGGCAGGCGCAGGATGACCCTGGGCGGAATCGGATGGGGCAGGGCGCCGGGCGGGTCGAGGGACGCACGCACGCAGCCACGAGGAGTGGAAGCTTCAACTGCTCAAATTGTGGGAACCCCGTGGTCGTTTCCGGGATGAGCGCGCAGAAATTCCGCCAGATCGGCATCCAACGACTGCCAGGTCACGCGGCGGCCGATCGCGCGGAAGATCGCATTCACGATCGGATTCTCATGGCGAAAGACATTGTAGAGCGGCACGAGACGATGACCGAGATCGAGCTTGGCCCGGTAGCCTGTCTGGCCGCTCTGAATCTCCCTGGCGCCGCTGGCATAGGCATGATCCAATGCGGCGTCGAACAGGCGGAAATAGAGATAGACGTTGGTTCCCCGGCGATAGTCGAGTCCGATGAACTTGTTGATGAGGCGGTCCCCGAGACGCAGAACCAACATGAATGCCACCAGCTCACAACCCGCGTGATCGCGCAGCAAAATGAACTGCGCCGGCGCCTGCTCGCGAATGCGCTCGAAGAAGCGCAGATCCAGGCGTTCGAACTTCGTCTTCCCCCGTTCGTAGGTCTGCATGAACAAGCTGAAGATCTCGGCCAGTTCCCGGTCCGAAGGCCGCTGCACGACGGCCGCGTCCAGCGACAAAAGCTCACGGGACCGGCGCAGCTTCTTTAGGAGGTTGTGCCTTTGGGTGTGGGCGAGGGATCGATAGAATGCCTCTTTGCCGGCCAGCGGCAGCGCCAGGACGGTGCCTGGATAACTCACCATCGGAGAGAACCCGCCGAGTCCGCCGATGGCNNGGTACCCCACCCGCGGAAACACTTTCGACAGATGTGTCAGGAAGAAAGCCACCGGGCGCGGTGCAACCAGAGCGATCGGGACGTCATGCAGGAAGCACGGGGCGATTCCCACAGGCTTCCCGTTCATTCTGATCAGCCCATAGAAAAAGGTGAACTGGGCCTCCAGCCCGGAGGTCTCGAGCGTTTGATACCAGAATCGCCCCTCCAGGGGATCCCGGAAGCAGTCGCGCCAGACCGATTCATCGATATCCTCCACTCTTCCGACAAAATCGACCTGGGTATCATCTCCGTCAGAGTGCATGTTCATGCGGCGACAAAGACGGCGCCGACGACAATGCACGCGACACCGAGCCACCGGATCCGCCCGACGGTTTCTCCGAGAAACAACTTCGAGAGCATCGCAACGCCCACGAAACATAGGCTGCCCATGGGAAACGCCACGCTCACATCCAGGAGATGCAGGGCAAACGTGTACAGGAGGATCTCCAATCCATAGGCGATCACCCCGAGGGCGACCCAGCTGCGCGCAATTGAACCGACCGAGAATCGACAGACCCAGCGACGGTAGGGCAACGAGAGGATTCCCGGTCCGCCGGATGCGCCGATCTTCAGGAACATCTGGGCGAAGCTCTCCNNAAAGGGGGTCCGGCTGATGAAGAAAACGCCGAGCAGGATAAGGGCCACGCCGAGCACCTTTGGGGCTGAGATGGGTTCGTGGAGCGAGTGCGCGGAGATTGCCACCACGGAGATGTAGCCGAGGGCTGTGAACGGCTGGGCAAAACTCAAGTCGGCCCGTGCAAGCACACGCACCCAGTTAAAGAGCTGGGCGCCGAAAGCC
>PMKA01000012.1 GCA_003157575.1 Opitutia bacterium | reverse complement strand
TCGGGATGGTGTTGACCACCAGGCTGATCGCCGGGGAAGTGCTCCCGGAGTCGTTCGCGTCTCCCGCATAGGTAGCCGTAATCGAATGGGTGCCGGGAGCGAGATTGGAGTTGCTTAACGTGGCCGCGCCCGTGGCATCGAGGTTTGCGGTTCCGATGGAAACGCCGTCGGCGGAGAAGGCGGCCGCGCCCGTGGGTATGCCGCCGTTGCCCGTCACCTTGGCGACGATGGACACGGGAGAATCGACAATGGCGGGACTGGGATTGGCGGTGACCGCAGTCGACGTGGTGGCAATCTGCACCGTAAGCGGGAGCGCGGCGGATGCACTGCCGGCGTCGTTAAGGTCCCCTGAATACGTGGCGACGATGGCGTAGCTCCCGACCCCGAGGGCTACGTTGACGGTGGCCGTTCCGGATGCACTGACCGCCGCACTACCCAGAGTGACGGTTCCGCTTGTGAAGGTGACCGCGCCTGTCGGCACGTTGACGCCCTGCGTCAGCTTCACAGTGGCCGAGAAGGCGATTGCCCCGCCCGCAAACGCTGGATTGGGCGCCGCGGCGATAGCGGTTGTGGTCTGCGCCTGGCTGACGACCTGGTTGAGCACCGGGGATATGCCGGGGCCGTAGTTTGTATCGCCATTGTACGTTGCGGTGATGGCGTGCGTGCCGACGGTCAGCGCAGAGGTCGTGTACGTGGCCTGCCCGGTTCCGCCAATCAGGTACGCGGTTCCGATCTGGCTGCCTCCATCCAGAATGGTGACCGATCCCTGCGCAACTTGAGTTTGGGTCTGGGGAATCGTAATGGTGAAGGTGACTGGAGTTCCGTATGTCGAGGGGTTGAGGCTTGATTTGACCTGAATGGTGGATGAAGCCAGCACATCCTGATTCAGAACCCCTGAACTGCTGCCTTGAATCTGGTTGGCCAAGTCCCCGCCATAGACGGCGATGATGGAATGCGGGCCGTCGGCAAGGGTTGAGGTGGTAAGAGTCGCCACGCCGACGGGGCTAAGCGACGAGGTACCGAGGATCGTGGAGCCGTCGTAGAAGACGACGTTGCCGTCCGGAGGAATGTTTCCTCCGCCCTGCGGCACCGTCACAGTCGCGTTAAAGGTGACGCTCTGACCGACGGCCGACGGGTTCACGCTGGAGGTGAGGCCAGTGTTGGTTCCTTCAAGCACGGCCTGCGTCAACGGCGCCGAGGTGCTGGGGAAGTGAGTCGCCGGAGTGTTGTTGTCAGCGTACGAAGCCGTGATCAGATGCTTGCCCACGGTCAGCGCGGTGGTAGCGCAGGTGGCGGTAGCCAACACGGTCAAGGTCACGGGATTGGGGCATGCGGCGGTGCTTGGAAAAACGGTGCCGTCGTAGTAGAAAGTGACGGTGCCGGTAAGCGCCCCGGTTCCAGCGCCCGTCAAGACGGTTGCGGTAAAGCTAACGCTCTGACCGAATCCGGATGGATTGAGGCTGGAGTTTAACGTGGTGGTTGTCGCGTTGACGACGGTTGCAATTCCCCAGACCTGAATGTCGAGCGGCGTGTTGTCGGTGACGCCGGCGACGTCGATATCGTCCTTGATTTGCTCCGTAATGTTCGGCGGTGGAATTACCAATGTTGCGGGCGGCGCAAAGACCGCGCCCACCTCGCAATCTTCGTCGACAGCCATCAAGGGGGGACTTAACGCGCAGGTAGTGGTAGCCGGATCGAGCGCGACATCGGGCCCAAGGGTAATTGCGGTCACATCGAAGGGAGCATTGCCGTCATTTTCGATGGTCTGGACGATCGGGGCGGATTTTTCGCCCTGTCGAACAGGATTGGGCGTGAAATCAAGAACAACGAAGTTGCTCTGGATCTGCTGAACGACTTGATTCAAGTATTCGGCGACGTAGACGTTACCGCTTCCATCGATCGCCAGCCCGACCGGCGCGTAGATGCTGAGGGAATAGAGCTTCCCGTTGTAGAGATTTTCGGTGCCATCGTTCAAGGCGACGGTCGTGATATTTCCGGTCAATGCGTTGACCTTGCGGATGGCGGCATTCTGGGTGTCGGCGATATAGACATTCCCGGCAGGATCCGCGACGACGCCCTCGGGCAGCCACAACTCGGCTGAAGCCGCTGCGCCGCCATCGCCGGTGTAGCCGGCGATCCCGTTTCCGGCGAAGGTGGTAATGATCCCGGAAGTGCTCACCTTGCGGATGCGGTTGTTGTCCGAATCGGGAATGTACATGTTGCCGGCAAAGTCGAATGCGACAGTAAAGGGGTAGCTGAGTTCGGCATTCGTGGCCTGCCCGCCGTCTCCCGAATATCCGCCGGCGCCGGTGATCGGATTCGTGGTCCCGTTTCCCGCAACCGTGGTAATGATGCCGGTGACCGCATCGACTCTGCGGATGCGATGGTTGGATGTGTCGGCTATATAGAGATTGCCGGCAATATCGACGGTGACACCCTGGGGGCTGTTGAGGTTCGCGGATATTGCAGGACCGCCGTCGCCGAGACGCGTAGCGCCTGCCGGCGCGCCAGAGCCGGCTATTGTCGTGATGATGCCGGTTGAGGCGGCCACCTTGCGCACCACGTTGTTGCCGGTGTCGGCAATGTAGACATTGCCCGCGCCATCGACGGCTACGCCGGACGGAGTATTGAGGGTCGCGGCAGTGGCCGGACCGTTATCTCCCGCATAGCCGGGGGCTCCGTTGCCGGCGATGGTGGTAATGATGCCGGTTTTGGCATTGACTACGCGAATCCGGTAGTGGTTGCTGTCGGCGATGTACAGGTTGCCGAATGCGTCCATGGCAAGACCTCGGGGCGTCGAAAGTTGTGCTTTGACAGCCGGCCCGTTGTCCCCAGCGAAGCCGTAGGAGAAGCCGCCCGCAATGGTCGTGAAAGTGCCGCCAGGCGGCACTTTGCACACAACGCTGGAATAGGCGAGAAGGAGATTGCCGGCCGCGTCGAGGAGCAAGGCTTGGGGAGACGACAGCTGAACGCTGGTGGCCGGCACGCCGTTGAGATCAAACCAAGCTGTGCCTCCACCGGCGAAGGTGTTGATGTTTCCGTCCGGAGTCACCCTGCGCACACGGCTGGACTCCGCGATGTACAGGTTGCCCGCCGCGTCCA
>PMKA01000131.1 GCA_003157575.1 Opitutia bacterium | reverse complement strand
CCCTGGTGTCACGGGTCGGGAAGAAGATCTACCCCTCGTTTTCGCTTCAGGTCGTGATGAGCTATCTCCGCGTGGATCCAGGCAAGGTGAGGGTTTGTCCCGGCGACGCGGTGTACCTGCCGGAGAAGGGACGCATCCTGCGGATCCCGATCGCAAAGAACGGCCATTACTTCATCAACTTCCGCTACAAGGTGACCGACTTTCCCGTTCACACCTACTGGGAGATACTGAATAAATCCAACGACTTCTTCGTCGAGCGGAAACCCGGTGCGCCGGCGCCGCCCGATTTCACCGGCAAGATCGTGTTCGTCGGGCAGACGGTGACCGGAAAGGCGGATGCCGGACCGACGCCGCTGGAGTCCTACGCTCCGCTCGTGCTGGAGCATGCCAATGTCGTCGCCAATCTGCTGGCTGGAGATTTTGCCTATCGGATTCCGGAAACGAGGCTCTGGCAGGCGGTGCTGGTTTGCGGTTATGCCTTGATGTGGCTGCTTGCCGACCGATCGGTCTTCATGCTTGCCGGCGGCACCGCGCTCGGGCTGGTCGCCTATCTCTCGCTCGCGACCTGGGTCTGGGTAT
Source organism: Opitutia bacterium (assembly GCA_003157575.1). Lineage (GTDB taxonomy): Bacteria > Verrucomicrobiota > Verrucomicrobiia > Opitutales > Opitutaceae > Fen-1467. Next base: position 2,250 of record PMKA01000131.1, on the reverse strand, counting down.
GGGGCAATGTGTGGCTGCCGGTGGTGGCGCCGCTCATGGGCTTCGGGATTCTGCAATTCATCATCATAGACCGGCGCGTTCTGCAGGAGCAGCGGGCCAGGCGGCGATTGGAAGGCATGTTCGAGACCTATGTTTCACCCCAGGTTGTCGACCAGCTCGTCAAATCCGGTGAAGGCCCGAAGCTGGGCGGACATCTGGCGGAGATCACGGCCTATTTCAGCGACATTCAGGGCTTCACCACAATTTCCGAACAGTTGCCGGCTGGCCGCCTTGTGGAGCTGATGAACGAATACCTTACTGCCTGCACGGATATTGTGCTGGAAGAGCGCGGATTGCTGGACAAATACATCGGCGATGCAGTCGTGGTCATGTTCGGGGCGCCGGTGGAGATGCCCGACCATGCTTACCGGGCGTGCGTGGCAAGCCAGCGCGTCCAGCAGCGGATCGCGGAGCTCCGGTTGAAATGGCAGAGCGAGGGGGATAAATGGCCGGCGAGCGTCCCGACGATGCGGGCGCGCATCGGTTTGAACACGGGGCGGTGCATTGTCGGCAACATGGGCAGCCAGACCCGGTTCAACTACACGATGATGGGAGATGATGTGAACCTCGCCGCGCGCATGGAATCGGGCGCGAAGAGCTGGGGCGTTTATACGATGTGCACGGAGGCGACCAGGCTTGCCTGTGGACCACGGATCACGGACCGGCTGGTGTTTCGCCTGCTGGGCCGGATCACCGTATTGGGCCGCACCCAGACAGTGCCAATCTACGAAATCGTCGGACCGAAGGAGTCGGTGGCGGAGCCGACACATGAATGCATCGGGCTCTTTGCGCAGGGGATGGACCGCTACTACGCCCGGGACTGGGATGGCGCGAATGCGTTCTTCCGCAAGAGTGCGTTGTTGGAGCCGAATATGCCGGGCCGCGACCCTGGAGTGACAAGAAACCCGTCGCTTGTTTACCTCGACATTATGGAAATTTACAGAAAGATGCAGCCTCCCGCGGATTGGAATGGAGTCTATGTAATGAAAGAGAAGTGATGCTGATGCAAAACGTCGACATTTGAACTTGCGAAGGCGTGGACGCCAGCGTAAGTTTCTTCTGTATCACGTCGTCTGCGCTTTTAATCCATCGAGTCTAGCACCATGAAAATGTTCTTCCCAAAGCTTCTTGCCGTGGTCGTATTGATCACAGGTTATTCTCTGGCTGCGGCCGGCGAATCAGCCGCCGATGCGACAGTCCTAAAGGTCAACGGTTCGGTCAAAGCGACGTTCCCCGGCCAGTCTGAATCTGTTGTGCTCAAGGTCGGCGATCATGTGCCCCAGGGCGCTCTGATCACGACAGGGACCTCCTCGCAGGTGTTCATCCAGGTTTTCTCCGGTGCTGTGTCGACGCTGGGACCAAGTACCACCGCCTCGCTTGAGAAGTTGTCGGTCGCCAAGGCTGATGACGGTGTAATTACCCAACAGACTGCCGTCGTCGATCTCCAATCCGGCAACCTTATTTCCACCATTGATCCCGCAAAGCGCAGCATCAACAACTACGCGGTGCGCACGCCCAAGGGTGTCGCGGCGGCCCGTGGAACGTCTTATTCGGTGTCCGTCACCGCCAACGGCGTGGCGATTGCCGCGACTGCGGATTCAGTCACCTTTACTTCGCCCTTGGGGGTCACGTACACCATCCAGGCGGGCATGATCTCGATCACTCCTCCGGGAGGCACTGCCCAGGCTCCCGTGCCGCTGGCGTCCGCAGCCGCATCCGATCCGGCGATCGCACACTTGGTAAATGATGCTGTTGCAGCAATCACGACAATCGTGGAAAACAATCTCGGCGGTCTCTCTGCGGAGTCCACGTCGACACTGGCTTCCCAGATCGTGGCTGTGGCAAGCGCTGCAAATCCCAGTCAGGCTGCCACCTATACCGCCGAAGTGACCGGCGCGATCAACTCCTCGAATTCGGTTTTTGCCGGCAATGCAGGTGCTGCGGCAAGCGCTTCTTCTGCCGTGTCGAATGCTTCCGCCGCGGGAGTTGCCACCACCGGACCGGCCAGCACCGGAACGCCTGGTACCACGACACCCGTTCCCGCTCCGGTGATCAACGTTATCAACCCTCCTGTTGTCAGCCCGAGCTCGTGATTTAGCGACGCAAGCAAAGCCGACGTTTTTGACGCCGCCAGAAATCCTGGCGGCGTCTTTTTTTGCGACCGAACCTGGCTCGCAGTCCAGACCTTATAAGTTTGGCCCGGGCTAACGC
>PMKA01000112.1 GCA_003157575.1 Opitutia bacterium | reverse complement strand
CCAGATCTTCTCCGGAGGTATTTCCGTGGTTTTTGTCGGTATAAATGCAGAGCGTCACGGGCCGGGTGACGTTGTCTTGAAAGAGTCCGTAGCTCGCCACGGCGTTGCCCCAGACAGGCCCGTGTTGATAGGCGGCATAAAGGCTCGTCACCTCATCGGCCTGGTGGAAATTGCCCCCTGTGGCAAACTCCTGGATCGTGTTCCCCCCCGTAAATGCCACTCCCACGATCAGCCCTGACGGGCTCCGGTGATCGACTCCCACGGTGCCGGCGAACGGATTGCCTGAGGCCTCCGGAAACCCGGTGGCGTTCTTGATTCGCAGCGAATCGGTCCCGAAATTGACCCAGAGGTTGATGCCGCCCGGTCCGCGTTGCTGGTCAAAAAGCTCAATTTGCCGCTGAATCGTCGCGGCGCGGCTCAAGCCAAGCTGAACGGCGTTCTCAGGAATCATCGAAATCTCGTTTGGTGCGATGAGCAGATCGTAAGTGTAATCGGCCTCAATCCTCTGGCCGGCGGTCGTAAGATGGACTCCCTCCACGAATAGATAGTCCTGCTGATCTGCGGCGGAGAGAATAGCAACAAGAGCGGTGCTTCCTCTGGCAGGAGCATTACTTGCGAGAACCGAGGCCGGGGTGAATCCGAAAACAGTGGGATTTTCGGCTACAAACGAAAATAGACTGTCGTTGTCTGCAGGAACGAACTGCACTCCGGCGGAGTGCAAGTCGGCCCATTCAGCGGTTCCGAGCGCCACCGTACGCTGATAAGCGGCGACGTTCGAGCCGGAGATGATTCCTCCGGTCCCGGCAAACAGGGCCGAATCATAAGAATTTCGCACCACAATGATGCGTGCGCCGGCGGCCTGCAAAGCCGCGACCTCAGTTGCCAGGGCGGCGGCCCCATCGGCGAGATAGGCAGGGTTTGAGGCGAGCCAGGTGGGGTCGTTTTTTATCTGATTGGTTACATAGGTGGCGTCGTTGTCACCGGTTTTGATGATATAAAGAGCCTTGGGATTGGCGGCTCCATTCACCGTTTTAAGGTAGTTCTGTATCTGCGCTATCGTGGTATTGTCGATCGGCGGATTCCAGTTGGGGTCGTAGTCCCCAGGTATGACAGGTGAGGAATTCGGCACGGTCGTGGCCCCTCCAACGGCATAGTTGCTTCCCCCGCCCGCCGCAGACGCCGCACTCAGACCGAATTTTTCCGCCAGAATGGTTGTATTCATGACCCCACCTCCGGCCCATCCGCCAGTCGCGCCCTTTGCAACGGCATTGAGGAGATAAGGGAGGAAGACGGGGCCGGTTTGCTCGGGGTGATAATAAAAATAGCCGGTATCCAGGGTGCTGTCGCCAAACGCCACGAATTGATCGAATTTCTGGGAACCGAGTGCGTTGAGGGCGTTGGCTGCAAGGAATGCTATTAGACAAATAGTCTTCCCAATGAGGATGATTCTCCTGGCTCTATTCTCGGGTTCATTCATCAGGTTCTCCTTTTTTTTATAAACTGACCGGAACCGCCAGGAGCAGCACGCGCCCCGCGATGACCGACGATTTGAAAACACACTGCCAGGGGATGCCATAGCCTTGTGCGCATGATCGTGTCCGCGGATTTTGTTTTGGATGGCGGTGCGGATGATTCCCACTGCTATCCCAGGATAATAGCGCAGCAAGCCGTCCGGTTGCTATGGGGTGTTCAGCGTAGGGAGGCGACCGAACGCGGTCCGGCGATCGGTATCCGCGTGATCCGCGTGATCGGCGGTCAAATGGATCGGGATCGAGAGGACGCCAGAAACGGAGTCCACTCGCTTACGCTCGCGGCTACGAGGAACGGAAGCCTAAACCGCGGAGTCCACTCGCTTACGCTCGCGGCTACAAGGAACGGAAGCCTAAACCGCGGAGTCCACTCGCTTACGCTCGCGGCTACGGGGAGCGGAAGCATCAACCAAACGGCGTCCGCCATTTGTTTGGCAGCATGGAGGGCGAAGCCCGACAGGCTGCCAGGCGGATTTTATCGGGTTGCCGACCTCCCGGCGCCAAACTACCAATCACGGAGCACAGTCTGTCCAAGTTGCCTCATCCACCCCATGAAAACAACCCGAGTTCTCCCCCTGCTGGCTTTTCTGCTCAGCTGCCCGATCATCGCCGTCACGGGTCTCAACGCCGCGGACACCGGCCGTGAGGCTGACCACGCCGCTCTCCGTCAACTGCGGGACAAGGTCGCCGCCGCCATCAACAATGCGGACAGCGACGCCCTTGCCGCCTGCTTCGCGAAGGAGTTCGCGTTCACCGCGGTGAATCAGGCCGTGCTCACCACCCCGGCGCAATTCAAGGACTTCTTCAACGAGACGTTTCACTCAAAGGATGCGCTCGTCACCGGGATGAAGTCCGAGCCCAGCGCGGACATCCTGACGCGTTTCATCGGCGAGAACGTCGGCGTCTGCTATGGATCCACGAAGGACACGTTCACGCTGAAGAGCGGCGGGACGGTGACGATGAACAACCGCTGGAGCGCCACGGTGGTTAAGGAAGACGGCGTGTGGAAAGTGGCCCTGGCCCATGCCGGGACGGATTTCCTCAACAACCCTGTGCTGGATCGGGCAGTGGCGTTTTCGAAGAAACTGGCCATCATCGTCGGGCTCGCCGGACTGGTCGTCGGATTCATACTCGGCAGGTTGGTCTGTTGGAAGAAGACGGCCGGCGGAACATGATGCGACGGCTGCTTCCGGTGTGAGATTGCCCGCGCAATTCTCCCCGTGGCGGCCCCGATCCGAAATCTCGCATGGAGCCAGTTGCTGAAACACAGGCGGACGCCGAAAAGCCAGGCGGGGGACTTGGTCTGGGCGCCGACCTTTCCCTCGCCAAACGCCTGTCCATTCTGTTCATCAACTACTGGACGATCTTCCAGGTCGTCCTGATAGGACTGACCCTTGGCGTTCCCTGGGCACTGTTCCGCTGGCGGGTGGCAGCCGCGCTTGCTCTCCTGTTTCTCGTCCCTCCCCTGTTGGCGAGAGCCATCCGTTGCCTTGCGCCAATCCGGGAAGGTCGCGTCCCGGTCGGCCGCCGCGATTTCTTCGTCTGGTGGGCGTTGTTCAATCTGCAGGTGATCTTCTGCCGGTTTCCCGCGCTGGAGGAATGCCTGCGGGTGATCCCCGGCCTGTACGGATTGTGGCTCCGCCTCTGGGGCGCACGGATAGGGCGGCTGATCTACTGGGGGGCCGGACTGAAGATTCTCGACCGCCCGTTCATCGAGATCGGCGACGGCGTGATCTTTGGCGCCGCGGTGCGCCTGAATCCCCATGTCCTCGCACGCAACAAGGAGGGCGAGATGGAATTGATGCTGGCCCGGGTCGTCATCGGACGCGAGGCCGTGATCGGCGGCTATTCCCTGTTGACGGCCGGAACGGAGATCGCACCGGGCGAATGCACAAAAGCGTTCCTCATCTCGCCTCCGTTCAGCGTATGGAAGGGCGGCGCACGCGTGGCCAGGACGGATCGCGCGCCATGATTTACGATCTCCACGTTCACATCGCCGGCAACGGCTCTGCCGGAAGCGGCAACTCCTTTTCCCCGGCCTTCCGGCGCAGCCATGCATTCCGCTTCCTCGTCCGCCAGCTTGATCTGCCACCCGGGATCATGGACGCCCCGGACGCCGACCGGCGGATCGCAGACCTGATCGTGGAGCGAATCCAGGCGAGCGTCGTGGACCGGGCCGTACTACTGGCCCTCGACGCGGCCTATCGAGATGACGGGTCGCGCGACGACACGCACACGCGGATGGTTGCGGACAACGATTTTGTCGCCGATCTGGCAGCGGCGCACGAGAAGATCCTCTTCGGGGCAAGCATCCATCCCTACCGTCGCGATGCCGTGGAGGAGCTCGAGCGGCTTGTCGGCCGCGGCGCCTGCCTTGTGAAATGGCTGCCCGGGGCGCAGAACATCCAGCCGGATCATCCGCGCTGCCTGCCGTTCTACGATGCGCTGGCGCATCACCGCATCCCCCTGCTCTGCCACACCGGCGGAGAGCACGCGCTGAAGGCGTTTCCCAACACCCTGAACGATCCCCGGCGACTGGGTCCAGCCCTTGAACGCGGCGTCATCGTGATCGCGGCGCACTGCGGCGCGTGCGTCTTCCTGCACGAGAAATCGCATTTTCAGGTGTGGCGGGAGATGGCGCTCCGTCACGAACGCTTCTACGGGGACCTCGGCGCGTTCGGCATCGTCACGCGGATCTGGCTGCTCAGACGCATGCTCGCCTCGCCGGCGCTCACCTCAAAACTTGTGTTTGGATCCGATTATCCCACAGCCGTCATGCCCTTGAGCTGCGTCGGACCGGTCGGGCTCCGGCGCGCGCTGGAATTGCGGCGCATGGCCAATCCTTTCGACCGCGCCGTCGGTTTGATCAAGGCTGCCGGCGCACCCGACGCGGTCTTTTCCCGCGCCGAGTCGCTGCTCCGGATTCCGGGCTGCAAGGCCGGAGCGGTCGCGGCGGAACAAGGAACTTTGACCGTATGAACCCGACAACCGCAATGTCGCTGCCCTGGACGCCGGACAACGTCCCCCATGCCGTTCTCGACATTCTGCGCGGCTGCAACATCCGCTGCCGGAGTTGCTACAATTCAAAGCCTGAGCGCATCAAGCCGCTGCCGGAGATCGAAGCGGAACTGGACGCCCTGCTGCGCCTCCGGCCGTTGCACTCGGTCACCATCGTCGGAGGGGAGATCACGCTGCATCCCGGCCTCGTCGAGATCGTCCGGCTGGTCCGCCGGCGCGGTCTGTTCGTCGAGTTGTGCTCGAACGGGGTGGATCTGGACGATGCCTTGCTCGAAGCGCTTGGAAAGGCGGGGGCGAACGTCATTTTCCTGCACATCGAGCCGAACCAGCTGCGCCCGGATCTTCCGGAGAATGCCACGGCCGCCGACGTGCGGCGCTTGCGGGAGGAAAAGGCTGCGCTCGTCGCCGCGCATGGAATCCAGGTCGGCCTGACGGTGACCGCCTATCCGGAGAAACTGGGAGAAATCGAGGACGCATTCGCGTTTGCGCTGGATTCGCCCCACATCTGCTGGCTGCTGGTGACCTGGTGGAGGGACATCGCCCGGATGCCGCAAATCCGGGGATATCTCGTGGCCGGGATGTCCGCGGAATCCGGTTTTGAGCGGCATCAAGGCACTGAAGAGGAGGCCGCAATCATCAAGATCGGACAGTTGCTTGAAACGAGATTCGGCCTGAGGCCGTTCGGGTTCATCGGGTCCAATCTCGACGCGACGGAGCGGCGCTGGTTGTCGATCATCGTGTCCGCGGTGCATCGGCGCGGCGCCCTGTGCTCCCACAAGAGCCTTCGGCCGACCCGGGTGGAAAGAGCTTTCCTTGAGCTGTCGCGCAGGTTGACCGGGCATTATCCGTTCTTTCAGGCGCAGCGTGCCGGCCAGCTGGGGCTGCATCTGCTGCTCAACGGGCTCGCCGGCGGCGGTCTGGCGGGCAACCTGAAACTGCTCGCGCACGCGATCCGCCCTGGTGCACGGCTGCGAACCAAGCGCTTCCTTTTTCAGCGGCCCGCCGCGTTCGACAAACTCGGGCGCGTGATCCACTGCCGGTGTTGTCCAGACGCGGTGTTGATCGCAGGCCGTCTCGTGCCGGTGTGCATTTCCGACCGGGTGTCGCCCGGCCGCGAAACAAGACCGGACACAGGCGCCGCAGGAGCGGGAACCCCGCAGTGAAAATGTTCCCCGTCGTGGCATGAAGAGCAGGTTCCGCCTCACTTTCGTTCACCCGTGCATCGGCCGCAGGCCCGGGCAGCCCTATCTGCGGACGTGGCAGATGGAGCCGCTTCCCGTCGCAGTCCTGGCGGGCCTAACTCCCGGAGATGTGGACGTGCGGTTCCACGACGATCGCATGGAGCTCATTCCTTACGATGAACCCACGGATCTGGTGGCCATAAGCACGGAGGTTTACACCGCCAAGCGGGCCTACCAGATCGCCAGCGAATTCCGCCGGCGAAAGGTCCCGGTGGTCATGGGCGGGTTCCATGCCACCTTGTTTCCGGAGGAGGTGCAGCGCTACGCCGAGAGCGTGGTATTGGGAGAGGCCGAGGGACTCTGGGCCGGCGTGATTGACGACTATCGGAGCGGCACGCCCCGGAGGCTCTATCGCAGCGACGAGCGGCCGCCCCTCGACCGATCCACGCCGGACCGGAGCGTCTATGCGGGAAAACGTTACCTGCCCATCGGTCTGGTGGAGGCCGGCAGGGGCTGCAAATTCTCCTGTGAATTCTGCGCAATCCAAAGCTTCTACCGCTCCACGTACACCCAGCGGCCTGTCGAACAGATTGTTGCCGAGATCAAGGGACTCAAGGACCGGTCCAGGCTGATCTTCTTCGTCAACGACAACATCGTCTCCGACCGTGCCGAGGCCCGGCAGCTTCTGGAGGCGCTGATTCCCCTGAAGATCCGCTGGGTGAGCCAGGCAAGCATCAACGCGGCAATGGATACGGATCTGCTCCGGCTCCTCAAGGCCAGCGGCTGCCAGGCGCTCCTCATCGGATTTGAGAGCATGGACGCGGACAACCTCCGCCAGATGGGGAAAGGCGTTAATCTTAGGCTTGGGGATTTCGAGCCGGCGATGGAGAACCTGCGCAAGCACGGCATCCGCGTCTATGGCACTTTTGTTTTCGGCTACGACCAGGACACGCCCGAGACGTTTGACCAGGCCTATCGTTTCGCCGTGCGCCACGGCCTGTACCTTTGCGGATTCAATCACCTGGTCCCGATGCCGGGCACACCGCTGTATCGACGCCTCAAAGAAGAAGGACGACTGCTTTACGACGCCTGGTGGCTGGACGACTCCTACACGTACAACACGGTGCCGTTCCGCCCGGCGCGGATGACGCCCGAGGAGATCCGACAAAGCTGCCTGCGGACCCGCCGGCTTTTCTATTCCATTTCAAGCACCTTCCGCAGGGCGTTCCATTCCCAAAATCGTTCGGACTGGACGCTCTTCCGCGCGTTCTTCGCCTTGAATCTCCTTCACCGGGCTGAGATCTACAAGCGGGACGCCCTGCCGCTTGGCGACAGCGCTTGCCGCGGCCCGCTGCTGGAGGTGGCGGGATGAAAATAACCCTGATATATCCCCGCTTCGCGAAGGGCTACGAGAGTCCGGCGCGCATGGAGCCGCTGGTCCTGGCCATACTCGCCGCAATCACGCCGAAGGGGCATGTCGTCCGGGCCGTTGACGAGCGTTTGGAGGAGATACCGTTTTCGGAACCCACCGACCTGGTAGCCATCTCCGCGTGCACATTTTCGGCGAAGCGGGCCTATGCCATTGCCGAAGGCTATCGACAGAGAGGAGTGCCTGTCGTTCTGGGCGGTTTTCATCCCACCCTTCAGCCGGAGGAGGCGATGGCCCACGCGGAATCCGTCGTCGTGGGAGACGCGGAGACGACATGGCCGCAGGTTGTGACGGATGCGGCGGCGGGCCGGCTTCAGCGCCTCTATTCCCCGGCGTCGCCAGGACCGGCGACGCCCGCGGCGCCCGACCGCTCCGTTTTTCGGGGCAAGCGTTACCTGCCCTTGCGTCTGGTTCAATTTGGCCGGGGATGCCCGCGGGCATGTGAGTTCTGTTCCATCCGCTCGTTCTATGGCGGCTCCGTGCGGCACCGGACAATCGAGTCAGTGGTGGAGGAATTGAAAGCCTGCCACGCCCGGAGGGTGTTCTTCGTGGACGACAACCTGATGGCGGATCAGAGCGCGTTCCGCGGCCTGATGGAAGCCATCCTGCCGCTCGGGCTCCGCTGGTCGAGCCAGATGGATCTGAACATCGCCGACAATCCTGATCTTCTCGATCTGGCAAGGCGCAGCGGCTGTCAGAGCGTGATCATCGGGTTCGAGTCCCTGAACGACTGCAATCTGCGGCAGATGGGAAAGGCATGGAACCATGCCTCCGGTTTTGCCGCGCGCCTCGCCAACATCCGGCGGGCGGGAATAATGGTCTATGGCACCTTCGTCTTCGGCTACGACGGAGACGATCCCGGCTGTTTCAGACGCACGCTTGATTTCGCGCTGTCCCAGCGCTTCTTCATCGCAAACTTCAATCCGCTCCAGCCCTTTCCCGGCACCCCGCTCTACGAACGCCTGCAGGACGAGAAACGCCTCGTGTATGACCGATGGTGGATGGAGCCGGGGCACCGATGGCGGGAGGCTCTCGTCCGCCCCGCGGGTATGACGGCCGTGCAGCTCGCGGAAGGCTGCCGCTGGGCCAGGGAACGCTTTCACAGCCTCGCCGGAATCGCCCGCCGCCTGCCCTCGCGGGCCCATCTGGGCAGCCCGGACAACCTCGCGGTCTACCTGGCGACAAATTGGGTTTCGCGAAGGGAGATCCGGACGAAATCCAGCCTTCAGGAGGACGCGCCATGAGGGTGTTGTTCATCAAACCCAACATGGGGCTCGACCACGGGCGGCCGTACCGCGATCGCGCATGCATGGAGCCTCTCACGTTCGCCGTGCTGGCCGGCTTCACTCCTGAGCGCCACGAGATATGCCTTTGCGACGACCGTTTCGAACCCGTTCCTTACGCCGGGGCATGGGACCTTGTCGGTAGTACCGTCGAAATCTATTCCGCACGCAGAGCCTATGAAATTGCCGACCGTTTCCGCGCTCTCGGTGTGAAGGTCATCCTCGGGGGACCCCACGTGACCCTGATCCCCGGCGAGGCGGCGGGACACGCCGATGCCGTTGCGCTGGGCGACATCGATGGCGTCTGGAGAACTATCCTCGACGATGCGGAGGCGGGCCGCCTGAAGCCGTCATACGAGGGTCTCCCACCAGAAGGGGGCGAGATCAGGCCCATTTCCCTGCGTCGCGACATCTTCAAGGGGAAAACCTACCTGCCGGTGGCCCTCACCCAGTTCTCCCGGGGCTGCGCCTACTCCTGCGAATACTGCTCCACCGGCAGCATCTATCGCGCCCGCTTCCCCCACCGGTCCCCGAAGGAGGTCGCGTGCGAACTGGCCGCAAACGGCCGGAAGCTGGTCTTCTTCGTGGACGACAACATCGTCGCGGACTCCGATGGAGCCAAGGTTCTGTTCCGTGAATTGATCCCGCTGAAGATCCGCTGGATCGGCCAGGCAAGCCTGAAGTTCGCCGCCGATCCCGAGCTGATGGACCTCATGGTCCGGAGCGGTTGCGCCGGGCTGGTCGTCGGTTTCGAGTCCCGCGACCCGGCCAACCTGGCGGCGATGAACAAGCAGTTCAACCTGGCCGGAGGAGATTACGATGAAGTGGTGGAGCGAATACGCGACTCCGGCATCATGCTTTGGGCGGCCTTCCTGCTGGGTTACGACCACGAGACGGAGGCCAGCATCCGCGAAACCGTGGATTGGGCGTTGTCCAAGAAGTTCGCCTTCGCCGCATTCAACATCCTGACGCCCTACCCGGGTACGCCTTTCTACGAGAGGATGAAGGCGGAGGGACGGCTGCTCTACGACGGCCGCTGGTGGCTGCACGACGACTACCGTTTCGGATTCGCCGCATTCCGGCCCAGGCTGATCAGCCCCGAAAGACTCGCCGAGCTTGGCTTCCAGGCGCGTCTCCGGCACAATTCCGTCTTCCAGATCCTCCGCCGGGCCACGGACCTCAAGACCAACGCCAAGGATTTCTGGAGTCTGCTCACCTATTTCGCCTACAACCCGCTTTTCCGGCGGGAGCTGCCAAGGAAATTCGCGATGACACTCGGCTACCGCGGTCAGGAACCAGGGTCTTTCGAAACAGGGAAAGGAACATGATGCGCATCCTCCTCGTCATGCCCGACGCCCACATGCACAAGCTGCAAATCGGGCCGTTCGTCCGGTCGATGCGGGAGGCGCCGCTCACGCTCACCACGCTGGCCGCGATGGTGCCCCCCGACATCGAGGTCAGGCTGGTCGATGGAAGCGTGGATCCGATTCCCATGGATGAGCCGGCCGACCTCGTGGGGATCAGCGTCATCACCGGCTGCGCCCGCCCCGCCTATGCGCTCGCCGCGCATTTTCGTCGCCGCGGCATCCCCGTCGTCCTCGGCGGAGTCCATGTGACCATCCTGCCGGGCGAGGCGGCCCCGCATGCCGACAGCATTGTCATCGGCCGCGGCGAGCACGCCTGGCCGGAATTGATCGACGATTTCCGCCAGGGAAGGCTGAAGCGGGTTTACCGCGAGCAACCCCTGCCCGACCTCGTCCTGGCAGGCGTTCCGCAGCCGCGCCGTGAGCTGCAACGGAAAAGCGGATACATGCTCCCCAACACCGTGCAGGCCACCCGCGGATGCAAGCGCGTGTGCGACTTCTGCACCGTCAATGCGGTGTGGCCCCGCTACCTGAAGCGGCCGGTCGCCGACGTGGTCCGCGACATCCGCGCCGTTCCGGGCGGCCGCTTCGGATTCAACGACGTCAGCCTTGTCGACGATGTGGACTATGCGAAGGAACTCTTCACCGCCATCGCGCCCCTCCGGAAACGTTGGGGCGGGCTGGTCACCGCAGACACGCTGCAGAACGACGAACTGCTCGACATCATGGCGGGGAGCGGCTGCGTCTACCTGCTCGTCGGCTTTGAGTCGGGCGACCAGACCACCCTGCAGGGCATCCGAAAGAACTTCAACAAGGTGCTGCATTATCGCGACCTGATCGCCGGGCTGCAACGGCGCGGCATCACCGTGCAGGGTTGTTTCGTCTTCGGATTCGATCACGACGACACCAGCGTTTTCGAGTCGACCGTCCAGCTCGTCCAGGACCTCGGCGTCGACATCCCCCGCTACTCGCTGTACACGCCCTACCCCGGCACCCAGCTCTTTCAGCGGATGCTCGCGGAAGACCGGATTCTGAGCTTCAACTGGAACGACTACGACACCATGCACGTGGTCATCAAGCCGGTGAAGATGACGCCCGAGGAGCTTTACCGGGGATTCAAGTGGGCCTACAAGGAGACGTTCCGGCTCGACCGAATTCTCAAGCGGGTCAGTCGCCCGGACATCCGTTGCGCCATCAATCTTGTGGGCAATCTCGCCTACCGGATTTTCGTGAGGCGGCTTTATTCGGAGCCGCGTTTCTCCACGCCCTATTCAGTGAGCGACCCGGGGCAGCCGCCCGCGCCGGAGCACTGGCAGGCGCCGGAGCAACGGGAGGTTGTCGCGTGCCCCGGATGACGCCGCCCGCGGATTGCGCCTGCGGCTTCCGCTTCGAGGTCGCCGGGCCTTCGGACGAGGCTGCGCTGCGCGAATTCGGCCGCGACGCCGACATGCCCGGAGCGGTCCGCTTCTCGCTCGACCGCTCCCCCGATTACTTCGACGCCCTCAGGGTGGAAGGGAGGAAAACGGAAGTGCTCGTCTGCCGGGAGACGCGCACGCGCCGGATCGTGGGAACCGCGCACCGTTCGGTCAAACCGCTCTTCGTAAACGGCGAGCCTGCGCCCGTCGGATTTCTCAGCGGTTTGCGCCTTGATCCTTCGGTCCGGAACGGACTGCTGCTCGCACGCGGCTATGCTGCACTGAAGGAACGCCATGCCGACGGGGCGGCGCGGTTCTATCTGAGCACCATCATGGAGGACAACCGCCATGCCCGGTCGGCGTTGCTCTCCGGCCGCTGCGCACTGCCCCGATACCACGATCTAGGGCGGTTCTGCTGCATGGCGATCAGCCTGCAGGCCCGCGGCCCAGCCGCCCCCGGCAACGCCATAACCGTCCGGCGCGCGGGCGCCGCAGACGGTCCGGCGATCGTCGATTTTCTCCGGGCCGAGGGTCGCTCGCGGCAGTTCTTCCCCGAATACCGTGCGGGCGATTTTGGCGCCGCCGGGGAACTCCTTCCGCGCCTGGAATGGGAGGACGTCTTCATGGCATTCCGCGAAGGCGGACTGACAGGCGTCATCGCGGCCTGGGACCAGTCTTCATTCCGCCGTTGGAAAGTCACCGGTTACGCTGGCTGGCTGCGGGCGTTCCGCCGGCCCTTCAACCTTGTGGCTGGATTGAGGAGGATGCCGCGCCTTCCCGAGCCCGGCGCACCCCTGGCGTGCCTCTTCCTTTCGCTGGTGTGCATACGCGATGGCGACCGCGCGGTATTTTCGGTGCTGATGACGGCGCTTCGCAATGAAATGGGCGCCCGTTTCCCACTTCTGTTTGCCGGGCTCCACGAACGGGACCCGTTGCTGCCGGAACTGCTGGCGACGCCGCATTTCCCGTTGCCCAGCCGCCTGTACGCGATTGCGTGGGGGGACGGAGAGGAAGCCGTGGGCATGCTGGAACGCACACGGGTTCCCTATCTGGAGCTCGGATCGCTTTGATGAAACTCGACGCACAAACCCTTCCGGTCGGAGAATTGGGCGCGGAGGCTGTCGAGCAAATGCTGGAGCTCATGCGCCAGCATTACGAGGGGGTGTCCGAAGCCCGGTTCAACGCCGATCTCCAGGCAAAGCAATGGGTCATTCTTTTGCGCGACCGCGGACGGCTATGCGGCTTCTCAACCCAGACGACGTTCGATCATGCCCTGGCCGGCCGGCGCATGAAGATTTTGTTCTCGGGCGACACGATCATCGACAAGCACTGCTGGGGCTCCTTCGCCCTGCCGGTCGCCTGGGGCCGGCTCATGCTGTCGCTTCTCGCCCGGGATCCCGGAACGGATCTTTTCTGGCTCCTGACGAGCAAGGGCTACAAAACCTACCGCTTTCTTCCGGTGTTTTTCCGCAGCTTCCATCCCTGCTGTACGGGGGAGCCCTCCGCGTTTGAGCGCGAGTTGCTGCCCAGCGTGGCCACCGCGAGGTTTGGCGACGCCTTCGACGCGGCAGCCGGCGTCCTCCGGGCGCGGCCTGGGGCGCAGCGCTTGCGCGAGGGCGTGGCCGATCTTGACGCCAGGCGCCTGCAGGATCCCCACATTGCGTTCTTCCAGCAAAGGAACCCGGGACACGCCAAGGGCGACGAACTGGTCTGCCTTGCGCGCATCCACCCGGACAACCTGACCGATTACATCCGCCGCCAGCTTTGAAGATGCCTCCGTCCGCCTCACTCCGCTGGCTGGCCAACCGCGCGTGGATCGCATCCTGTTCCCGCGAACACGCCCGCTTCAAGGCGGCCCTGGGACGTCCGGCGGAGATGCAGTCGCGCCTCCTTCTCGAACTTCTGAGACGCAACGCCTCCACCCGGTTCGGGCGCCGTCACGGTTTCGAGACGATCCGCTCGGTTGCGGAATTCCAGGAGCGCGTTCCAATCGCTGACTACGACGCGTTCGTCAACGACATCGAATCCATCGCCCGGGGAGAGGCCGGCGTCCTGACCCGGGATCGCGTCACGCGCTTTCAACCGACAAGCGGCTCCGCCGCCGCGACGAAGCTTATCCCGTGGACGGCCTCGCTCGGGCGGGAATTCCAAAGGGGGATCGCCCCGTGGGTGGCGGAGCTCTACCGGCGCAAACCGGCCCTGTTGCGCGGCACCAGCTACTGGTCCATCTCGCCTCCCGGCACTGCGCCCCTGACCCACGGCTGCCTTCCGGTCGGGTTTGACCACGACGCCCGGTATCTCGGCTTTCTGGGCAGAATGCTGTTCCCACTCGTCAGCTCCACACCGCCGGGGCTGGCGCGCTGCCGGGATATGGAGGAATTCAGGAGGCGCACGCTCGTCTCGCTGCTGGCAGACGCAAACCTGTGCCTCGTTTCCGTCTGGAGCCCGACATTCCTGACCGCGCTGCTCGACGACTTCCTGGCCCGGCCGGATGAGATCCTGCGCGCACTGGGCAGGACCGGGCTCGACCGATCGAACAAGCGGGCGGATCAAATCCGGTCTTTGCTCGGCCGCGGCCCGCACGCGACCTTCTTTCAGGACGTCTGGCCCCGCCTTCAAGTCATCAGCTGCTGGACCCACGGCCCGAGCGAGCTGTATGCCGGCGAACTCGGCCTGCGGTTCCCCGGCGTCGAGATCCAGGGAAAGGGACTGGTCGCCACCGAGGCGTTCGTAACGCTTCCATTCCTCCCCGAACGCGGTCCATTGCTCGCACTCACCTCCCACTTCTTCGAGTTTCAAGAGATTGAGGGCGGAAGTATCCTCCTCGCCCACGAGCTGCGCGACAATCAGGTCTGCCGGGTGATCGTGACGACGGGCGGCGGCCTTTACCGGTACTCGTTGCATGATCTTGTGCGCGTGACCGGCTTCGTCCAGGCGACGCCCTGCCTGAGGTTCATCGGCCGCGAAGGGAATGTTTCCGACCTCTTCGGCGAAAAGCTTCACGGGACTTTCGTACAGGACGCGGTCCGCCGCGTGCTCGTCGAGCATCGCGTCGACGCCCGCTTCTTCCTGCTTGCCCCGGCCGCCTCGTCCGGCCGCGAAACAGTGTATTCGCTTTTTCTCGACGCGGGGCGGATTTCAGATCCCGCCGCCATCGCCGCATCCCTTGAGCGCGGGCTCAGGGAGAATTTCCACTACGCCCACTGCCGCAACCTCGGACAGCTCGGACCGGTCCGGTTGTTTCAAATCGACAGGGATGCGTCGCCGCCCGAAATGGTCTTCCATGAGGAGATGTGCAGGCGCGGCATGAGGGTCGGGGACGCCAAGGCCGCGCCTCTGGACGCCAGCTGCGGATGGGAAAGCCGCTTCAAGGGAAGGTACATTGCCTGAACGGTGGTTTCTCCGGGCTGCATCAGCCTGCTGAAGCGCGAGAACGTCGACGAGGACAGTTCGCCGGAGATGCCCGAATGGTTCCGCCGAATTTGCACCCGACTTCCTGCGTCACAAATCCGTTTTCCAGGCCTCACGCACTGCTACGCATAAGTCCGTCCCAAATGG
>PMKA01000329.1 GCA_003157575.1 Opitutia bacterium | reverse complement strand
GGAAAGATGACATGGCGGACGAAAAACCTAATGAAAAGCCTGACGAGAGGACGGATGCCGCGCGCTTGCGCGACTGGATGGATTCTGTTTCCGGGAATGTCTACCCAGGCACCAGCACTTTGAAGTCCGTCAAGGAATCTAAGGACGGCGACAAAATCACCATCGTGCTCAAGAGACAGAAGGAAAAGAAGGAAAAGAAAAAATCCGACCAAGCCTAAAACGCGCTAGTGCCCGCCCTTGGCGCGAAGGTTCTCAAGGTGTCGCCGAATCTCGGCCATCCCGCTTTGAATGCTCGTTTCGACAACATCCCCCGATCGCGGCTCCGATGGCGCGGCGGGCGGTCTAGGCGCGCTGGTCGAGGTCGGGCGGCCTTTGGGGCGCTGGTCAGTCAAAAGCCGCTCGGCTCGCGCTCGCCAGTCGTCGCGTTCCGCCCGCAGGTCGTCCCGGCTCTCCCGCACCTCGGCCAGCAGCTCGCGCAGCATCCGCAATTCGGTCTCAAGCTCGGCCATACGAATCGCCGTTTCACGTGCCGTTGCGTCCTGTCCCGCGCCCTGTTGCGTGGAACGTTCCGCCGCAACGGCGCTCTCACTGCGAGGGTAGACGCGAAAAAGCTCGGATGCGTCGATAGCAAAACCGCTATTATCTGTTTTTGCAGCAGAAAGGCGTCCGGCCTTGATTGCACGGAATATCGTGGATTTGCTTTTCCCAGCCTGTTTCGCCGCTTCCCGAAGGCTGAATTTAGCCATTGCGTCCTGTCCCGCGCATCGTTTCACGCAACGTTGCACGCAACCATTAACACGAACTCACCGGGCCGTCCCTTGGGCAGTTTCGACACAAATACGCACGGGCGCGCGCGAGGGAGTTTTATTCCAAGCAGCCACTTCGCGAGCCGAGGCGAACACGGTCCGGCTCGGGGAGTTTTCGGGACCGGTATCGCGCGCGCGAACGAATTTTCCGTAGCGCATACGCGAGGGGGTAGCCGGCGCGCTTCCAGCTCCTTCAGGGTGTGCAGCAAATCAAGCGTGCTGCGGCCCCACCGCGACAGTTCGGCGACCAGCACCACATCAATCTGCCTCGCCTGTGCGAGGGCCATTATCTTCTTGCGCTCGACGCGGTCAATTTTCGCGCCTGAACCAGTTGGGAGCTTCGAAAGTTATTTCAATCCGGTAATACTCAAGGCCTAGGTGCGCAAAAGGGGATGCCGCACGATTTGTTCAAAACTGCACGCTAAGCCGCTTCGCGTAGGAACGAGCGGGGAACGTCGCGCAGCGGTCTGAACGAATCCGGGGCGTCTGCGGTGGACCAGACGTAATCGCCGGTCAGGGCGATATGCTCCCAGCCGAGGGGCGCAACGTGGGCGAGGAGGCTGTCGGAGACAGCGACGCCTCGCGTGCGCAAATGCTGGACCGCGCGGTCGAGATAGACGGTGTTCCAGTGAACGATCGCGGCTGTCACGAGGGTCAAGCCCGAAGCCCGAAAGCTTTGGTTCTCGAAAGTCCGGTCGCGAAATTCGCCTTGCCGATGGAAAAAGAGGGCGCGTCGCAAAGAGTTGCTGGCCTCGCCTTTGTTGAGGCCCGCATGGCTGCGTTGACGAAGCGGGGGATCGGAAAGCCAGTTGAGGGTGAATAATGTCCGCTCGATCCGGCCTACGGCCTGCAAGGCGTGGGACAATGGATTGCTGGCGCCCGCGGCGGAGAATTTGCGCAGGATCACGGAGGGGGCGACCGTTCCCGTCTTGATCGAAGCGCTGAGACGCCTCAATTCCGTGGCCTGGTGGATGATCGCCGCGGTGTCGATGACGCCGCCGATCAGCGGTTCGAGCACCGGATAGCTGCTGGGTTTCTCAATCGAATAGAGCTTTCGATCCTTCAGCCCCTTGATCCGAGGCGCGAAACGGTAGCCCAAGAGATGGCTGAGCCCGAAGACATGATCGGTGGCGCCGGCCGTATCGGTGTAATGGTCCTCGATCTTGAGATCCGTCCGGTGCGCGTGATGATGCAAGCCGTCGAGAACATAGGGGGCTTCACTGGTCGTGGCGGTGAGCGCCCTGGTGTGGAAGGGGCCGTATTGATCCGAGACATGCGTGTAAAGCGAGACGCCAGGATCGATGCCGTATTTGGCGTTTACGTCGCCGCTTGGCCCAGCGCGGCCGCCCGAACGGAAATATTGCCCATCCGACGACGACGCCGTTCCATCGCCCCACAGGCTCGCCATCGGATGGCGATGATGGGCGTTGACGATGGCGGCGCGCGCTGCAGCATAATTGTCTTCGGTGATATGCCACTGCGCCAGGTTCACCAAGCGATGATAATTCAGGCCGCGTGACGCGTCAGCCATGCGAGACAGCCCGAGATTAGTCCCATCGGCGAGAATCGCCGCCAGCAACGAAGCCTTGTCGGCGGCTGGATGGCCGGTGCGCAGATGCGTGAAGTGATCGGAGAAACCGGTCCAGCGGTCGACCTCCGTCAACACCTCGGTGATGCGCACCCGCGGCAACATGTTGCTGAGCCGGTCGGACAATTCCAGCGCAGCGTCGGGGACCGTCGGCTTGAAGCGTGCGATGTAGAGCTTGCCGTCCTCGATTTCGACACCGTCGAGATCGCCGCATTCGGCGCGCGCGGCGACGAAAGTGAGCCGCTCATGCAAGCTGGCCGCGCGCGCGGCGATATAAGAATCGGG
The DNA here is from genome assembly GCA_003157575.1 of Opitutia bacterium. Lineage (GTDB taxonomy): Bacteria > Verrucomicrobiota > Verrucomicrobiia > Opitutales > Opitutaceae > Fen-1467. The sequence goes on along the minus strand of PMKA01000329.1, from coordinate 1,751 downwards.
ATTGATTTCTTCCCCGAGCTTCGTGGATGCAATTTCCGGGGACGCCGCCGGAAGCAGATAATCCTCGAAGGCTCGGTAAGCACGGCTGCCCTCGATCCAGATTCCGCCGCTCTTCAGCCGGTCGCGCAGTGTTGCGAGGACGGCGGTCTCGTAAAGCCTGCGATCCGACGAACCGCCTGTAAAAATCAGCTTTCGCCACTTCGCGGGCAGAAAGGACGTTGGCGGACGCTTTGGCAGGGCCCGGGTTCCGTCGCGGTCCAGCTGCTTCAGGACATCCACGGCGGCCAGCACCGGATCGTTCGGCGTGTTCGACCGAAAACGGAAGGCATCGAGAAAGCGGGGGCTGAATCGGCGAAGAACGCCATAGCGTTCGGCGGCCGCGACGAGGACTTCCTGGTCCGCGACAGCGGTGACCGCCTCGATGATCGGCACGGCGTCATCGAGACGTTTCATGTCGATCTCTTGCTCGATGACGGAGAGACCATTCTTGCCCGCCGCCTTGGCCTTTTTGAGAGCGGCGATCGTGCGGCCGAACAGGACCAGGGTCTTCGCCACATCGCGTTTCGTGGCTTGGAAACGGCGCTCGCTGCGATGCTGCGCCTTGGTGAACAGCGAGCCCATGTACCTCTCGAACATCGCGAGTGTCGCGTCGGCGAGTCTGGTCTCCAGATCGATTACTTGAACGACGAGCAACGCCGTGCGGCGCAAGGGCTCCAAGTCGGCCATGTGCTGCGCGGTCATGATGGCGCCTTCATCGACCAATTTGTCGAGTCGACCCGAGTGGATGCGCCGCGCCCGTTCCGGGCCGATCTTCAAGCGGCGCACGAAGTCGAGCCGGTCGAGGAGATTGAGGATATTGGACGGCGCCGGCGATTCCGAGTAGCTCCGCAGCCAGGCGAAGGGCGTCCGGCGCAAGTCGTGGTCAACGATCAGCAGTCGGTCGAGCGCATTGGTTTCGGCTCCGGACAGCGCCTCGGTCAGCGCCATGAACGTGCGCTTGCGGGCCCGCGCTCGCGCGGCAAGGCCGATGCGCTCCAAAACCGAAGCATCCGGGACGAGCACGTTTGCCGCCCGCAGCTGCTCGAGCATTGCTCGGACGATCGGCTCGCCGCGATCCGTGCCCCAGGCGGCCTCGGCTCCTACCTCGATGGTCGCGCGCCAATCGGCCAGGCGAAAACTTCGAAGGCGTAGCAACGCCTGAAGTTCGACGGCATGCTCTCGGCGAGTTTGGTCGCGGCGCGCATAATCGCCGAAAAGAGCTGGATCAATCCCGAGCTGATTGGCGACGAACAACAGAAACGGCTCGGGAAGACGAGAGCCGGGTCCCAACCCCTGGCCCGGAAAGCGGAACAAGCACATCTGAACGGCGAAACCGAGCTGATTGACGGCACGCCGTTTCGATCGAATCCTCGCGAGGTCGGACTTGTCGAAAATATAGTGTCTGGCCATCTCGGCCGGATCGACGGGAATTGCAAAGAGACGGGCGCGCTGATCAGCGGTCAGCAAGGCGCGACGAGGCATGGCGGTTTGTCCCATTTGAGGTAAAGTCTGTTTGATACGACGCGGACCCGCGCCAAACCAACGGTTCGCACGGCGTCAATCGGAGGTAGATCAATTGGGACAGCGGGCGGCCATCTACTGCCGGGTTTCCACAGCTGATCAGTCCTGCGCTCGCCAGGAGCGCGACCTCACGGCCTTTGCGGCGCGGGCGGGGTACGACGTCGTCGGAATTTTCAAGGAGACTGGTTCAG
>PMKA01000147.1 GCA_003157575.1 Opitutia bacterium | reverse complement strand
CGAAGAACTCACCTTGCACCTGATCTCCCAGGAAAAACAGCTGAACGCTCAAGCCTCACGCCTCGAGAAACTGGAACATGAGAATGCCATTTTGCGCAACCATCGATCTCCGAGCCCATGAAACTAAGAACCCTTGCCGTTGTATGCTCCTTGTTTTGGGTGTCGTCGGCTGCTGACGCTCAGACCATTATTTCCACGACGACCTACGGCGCCGGTCTCGCGCCAGTCGTGGTGTCCAGTTCGCCCACGATCACCACCAACAGCAATTCTGTGATCGTGTCTCCAGGTGCCACGGTCACCTTTCAATCCGCCACCAGCGTTAAGCTCGAACCGGGTTTTCACGCATCGACCGGGGGGAATTTCTATGCGATGATCGGGAGCTTAGCCGATAGCGACGGCGATGGCCTGCCGGACGTATGGGAAAGGGCGCACGGGCTAAATCCCAACAACCCGGCCGATGCCAGCGCCGTGAATCCGCTCAGCGGCTTGACCTATCTTGTGGAATACCAACTCGGGACGACGACGAGCAACGGCAAACAGGCTGATACAGGAAACAGCACCCAGCTTAAGATCAACCGTCCCACCCAATGAGTGTAACTCGATCTCCCCATGCACGCTTTTAGTTGTTTGAACTCCCTTAAGAGGACTTGGCGTTTTCGTGTTCTTACGGTTCTTGGCGCCGCGGCAGTCACTGCGCTCACCGCGCAGGATCGTGTATCCGTTACGACGCTTTCGAGCTGGAGCGCAACTGGTCCGGCGCCATCGGTGGCGCAGGATCAAAACACGATTATCCTTCCTGCCGGCGCTCAACTGGCGAGGACCTTCCCATCAGGCCTGCTTGCAGTCCATTTGATTTCTCGACCGTTTTTTGGGGATGCAGCGGATAATTGGCCCGCCTTGGAAGTGGGGCCGACCAGTCTGGCTTTTGTTAGGATCGACGCTACCGGCGGGATGGTGCTCTTGGGTGACAAGGCCGTGTCGCTGCCTTCGGCAATTGATCTTGGAAACGACGGCCGCAGCCTCAAGCCGCTCGATCTGACATTGAATTTTGATCCCGCCGCCAATGCGACGACATTGATTCTTGGTGGTGCATCCTACAAGGTTACGTCAACGACCAGCGCCGCGCAGTTGCAGGTGGCAATCTCCGCCGGGAGCGGCGTTGATTGGCCGCTCAGCCTTGTGGAGGTGAGTTCCAAACCCAGCTCTGCGGAATCAGATTCCTCGTCCAGCCCACCCAACGGCGGCGGCTCATCTGCCGACCCGGCATTGGGAAGTGCGACAGGCCTTCCGCCTCCCTCCGGATCCCTGACGCCGATTGATGCCGCAGCCCGGCGGCAGGCCTTTGCGGACGCCGTTTCTTCCGCGGCAGCGGGCGACCTCGCCAAAACCGAAACGACCCTGGCAGAAATCGGTCATTATCCGGCGAACACCTCGGGGTGGGAGCTGGAACTGGCCAGCGGCCTTGTGCAAATAGCCTTCCGGTTGCGCGAAGAAGGCAGCCTCGCCAGTTCGGCCAAGGTCGCTCAGTTGGTTTTGCAGCACCTGGATCGGTGCGTGCAGCTGGCGTCGATCGCAGAGACCGATGCTGCCGGAAGTGCACTGGAATTGGCCGGCCTTATGAAGGACAGGTTCTTTGGCGACCTTGAATCAGCCGAAAGGCTTTATCAAAGGGCGCTCATCATTTCACCGGGCCAAATGAGCGCCCGATCGGCTTTGGACCAACTGCTTGCCTCGCGAGCGTTCGAGCAGAAGAAGCTTCAGGCTTGGAGCCAGAAGTGACCGGAGGCGCGACCATGAGCATCTTCAGAAACAGGTTCTTTCTCGTGTATGCGTTTTGCCTTCTGGGTGCGAGCCAGATGGCTGCCCAAGTCGACAGCTCCATTGGTGTGATGGTCAAAATCTGGGGCAAGGCGAATTCCCTCCATCAGAAGTATCAGCTGGAGGACAGTCTGTTCATCATTTCCGGACCAGCGATGGAAACCTATCCCGGAGCGGCTGATGGAAATTTCAGCGTAGCTGGCGAGGCACAGACCCCATGGACATTCTATAGCACCGATGTCGCCACGGTTCGGTTCATGCCCAACAAGACCTATTTACTCACGACCGAGGAATATTTCGCTTATCCGTATCAGGAGTTGCATGTCTGTGTACCGGCCGGCTATACGGCGGAAATTGACGGTGTGCAACGTCCGATGATGACGTTGAATCACGGAGCGCACACCTACACCGTGCGCGTCCTTGCTTCCCAGCCTGGCTCCAGGCGTGCAGGTGAAGCCTCGTCCTTGGCCGGCGCCGGGGTGCAGTGGCAGGTCGGCCTTGGCTCGCTGCAAAACGGCACCAGTGCGGGCTCGCTCAACCTTGTCGATTCCGGCACAGGTGCGAATTGGGCAGGCCTGTTCACACCGGCTGGCTTGGATTACCTTCCGCCTTCCTCGGAAATCCAAGTATTCCGCGATGGCAACGGCAATATTCAACAGGTACTGGCTAATCAGGCGGTGGTCAACGTGGTGACCAACAGCGCCACCCAGTACGATATTTTCTTCTATCATCCCGGACAGTTGGTCGGCGCCGCTTTCCCTTACACCTTTAACGGGAAGGCTTATGTGCAGTACCGGGTCGAGCAGGGCGGCACTGCCACCACGCTTCAGATCACGAGTTTCACGCGCAACCTCACCGGTTATGCCGATACCGATGCTACGGCACCAGTCGTCCGCACAGCGGTGACCACCATCGGGCGATCCGGCAGCGCACCGAATTTCACGTGGACGCTGCACGACTGGAACACGAGCGGATCAGGGCAGGCTACCGAGCAGGTTATCTCTTCTGCCGGCGCCGTCACATCGTATCCACCGGCCGACACGCGTACGGAAAGCCTGCAGGTGCAGGTGCCGGGCGGATCGGTGGCGAGCCAGGCTTCGCGCACTTTCAATTATTACAGTTGGGGCGAAGAGCCGGCCACCCAGACGCTCGGCTCCGGCACAGGACTTACAACTAACATTGTCCACTACGACGATGATTCGAACCCTGGCAGTCAGGGTTACCTACAATCCGTGGTGACGCCCGGTGGCGGCTGGGAGGCCTATGATTATTGGTATGCAGACAGCGGAACTACATTCTCCGGCACCGTCAAGCATCGCTACCGCCCTTTCAAAAACGCGCCTGCCACAGTTTCCCTTGTTCCGACCCAAGGCGAGGTTACCTACTATGAATACGTGTACGATGCTTTTGGCCTGCCGACACGTCCCTCGCTCATCCAGACGAGCATCAACAATATAGTCACGGCCAAAACCACCACGACGTACACATCCGCAGCTCATCCGAGCTCTTCGACCCTGATTGTGGTCACGGCGACGTCCTGCCAATACTCGGATGCCAGCAACTGCCTCACGACCGTTTCGAAATATTTCCAGGAAGACGCCGGCGTTTCCACACCGTCGGAAGTTTTCTATTGCCTCCAGCCCTATTCGGTGACGAATCCGGATTTGAGCAAAGTCTCCTACTCGTACGAACACGGCACGTTCAATGAGACGACGCACGCTTTCACCCCTTCATCGACCGGCACAGCCTGCCGGACTGCGGTAATCAGTGGGTCGGCCAACTCGGCTGCCGGTTCCCTCTGCACCACCTACGGCAGCTTCACGATCGACGGCCTCTATCTTGTCGATGGCAAGTCCACGGCGTCGGTGACAATTCGCGATTCCCGAGCCCTTGTCCGCCGCACGGAGAGTTATGCGTGGAGCGGCGGCAATTGGAACCTCGTCGGCTATGTCGATTTCTCCTATGATTACGCAGGGAATTTGACCGGCAGCGTCGCGAGCAACGGCGCAACGACCTCTGCCGCCTACAACGGAGACCAGAAGACTTCCGAAACCGACGCGTCCGGGGTTTCAATCAGCTATTTCTACGATTCGGCAGGTCGGGTCTTGACAGCCACGAAATCCTCAGGGCCGACAACGACCTTCGGCTATGACGCAGCGGGACGTGTTCTCACCGAGACCGTCAGCGCCACTGGCACTAGTGAAACGATCGTCTCAGGACGTACCTATGACACCGCCGGCCGTCTCCAGAGCGAAACGCCAGCCGGCCTGAGCGCGGTCAATTATACGTATGATGTGTCCGGTCGCAGCTGCACCGCCACCTTTGCCGATTCAAGCGCCCGTACGGAATATTCCTTTCTGGATGGGCAGCTCGATCATGTCGATGGCACGGCTGTCGTTCCCCAATACTACACTTACCTCGACCCCGCCACCGATGGGAGCCGCACTACCCAGGTCTTTTCCGGTTCCTCCAGTTCGCCTCGCTGGCAAAAGGTCATTACCGACCGGCTTGGACGTCCAATCCACACGGAACGCCCGGGATTCTCGATTTCCAGCCAGGCCAACTATGTGGAGGAGAATTTCTACGACCTCGCGACGGGCCATTTGAACAAGACGACCCGCTCGGGTCTTGCCCCAACTCTTTACCAATATGACGCCCTGGGCCAGATGACGCGCTCCGGCCTCGATGTAAACAACGACGGTTCGCTCGTTCTCGCCTCCACCGACCGGATCGCCGACACGGACACGGTCTTTGAAAACTTTACCGGCGCTTGGTGGCTGAAAACCACGACCACTGCCTATCCGTTCACCAATTCCGCGACTGCGGTCACGACTTCGATCAAGCGCAGCCGTCTGACCGGCCACCCGACCAACCGGATCGAAGAAACCCGGGTCACCGATGTGGAGGGGAATACCGCCATCCGCACGGTCGATATCAATCGCGCCGCGGCGACCGCGACCATTACCACAACGAGCCCGGGCTTCGCCAATTCGCAAATCGAAACGGTCCTCAACGGCCTTGCCACGAGTGTGCAGGGGGTCGACGGCCTGACCAGCTCCGCGCAATATGACGGGCTTTCCCGCCCGTGGAGGAGCACGGATTCGCGCAACAACACGATTACGACCGCCTACGTGCCCGGCAGCACGCTGGTGTATTCGGTCACCGATGGCGCAAACAACACGGTGAGCACCGCCTCCTACGACATCCTGGGCCGAAAACAATGGGTCCGGGATGCCGCCAACCAATACACCCGGTTCGCCTATAATTCGCGCGGCCAGCTCACCAACCAGTGGGGCGGAGGCACGTATCCCGTGTCCTACGGGTACGATTCCACCTACGGCGACCGCACGACACTCAATACTTACCGCAGTGCGCCCACGGGCGACTCCTCCACCTGGCCCTCGGTCGGCACGGCCGACACCACTACATGGACCTACGATGCCGCCTCCGGCCTTCTCTGGAAGAAGACCGATGCCACTACTACCAAGTTCACCGAATTCGACTATAACGTCCGCGGTCAGACGGCCACGCGCAAGTGGGCGCGCATGCTGACGACCGCTGGCATGACAACGACGCCGGTCACCACCACCTACGGCTACTACGACACCACCGGGGAACTGCATACCAAAACCTACAACGACACCGCTGAAATCCTCCCAACGCCGTCGGTCACGTTTACCTACACCCGCCTCGGTCAGGTCTCCACGGTGACCGAAGGCACAGGCGGCGCCGGTTCCCACACGTTCAACTACAACACGACCGCTCCGTGGCGACTCGACAACGAGACGCTCGACTCCGGCTTCTATGGCTCCCGGGTAATCACCCGGAATTACGACAGTTCCAGCGGCACCGGTGGCAACTACGGCCCCTACACCCCCGGCTTCTTCAAAGGCCGCTATGCCGGTTATGACCTCGGAGTCGTCGGCAACACGGCGCGCGACCAGCACGTTGCCTACACGACCTCCGATCTCGGACGTTTTGTCGGCGTGAACACCCGCGTCACAACCGGCGCTGCCCGCGACTACGTCTACAACTACTATTCGTCTTCTTCCCTGATCGGCGGCTACGCCATGGGTTCTTACTTCAGCGTCACGCGCGGGTACGAGACCAATCGCAACATCCTCACGAGCATCAACAGCCTGTGGAATGGGACCAGTTACACCCGCTACGACTACACGTCCAATGCGCTTGGACAGCGCACCACGGCGAGGCAGAGCGGTTCCGCGTTCGCCGACTACGTTCAGGGACTCAACTACAGCGCCACCTATAACGTCTACGGCTACAACAGCCGTGGAGAACTCGAGACGACAAGGCGGTACCGGGGGGATTCTCCAACGACAATTCCATCGGCGACCGACGAACTGCCAGGGCTCCGTTTCGAGTACCGCTTCGATTCCATCGGCAACCGGGTGACCTCCGGGTCCACGGGCACAGCCGACGACGACGGCTACGCCCCCAACGCGCTCAACCAGTACACTTCCAGAGACAACAAGACGGTGAAGGCCGTCGGCACCGCAGACGTGAACGCCACGGTCGCCGTGGCGGGCGCGCCCTCAACCGGAAAGAACGACCACGCCTGGGGCGCGGATATTGTCCCGGCAAATGGCAGTGGCCCGGTGCAGGCCACCGCAACAGTATACGCGGCCTTCCCTGGAGCAGGCGCCGGCGGAGCGGATGTTCTGAGGACTGACTCCAGTCGGACCTACTTCATCCCCAAGCGGGTGCAGCAGATCGCCTACGACGACGACGGCAACATGACCAGCGACGGCGTGTGGACCTACACGTACAACGCCGAGAACCAGCTCGTGCGCATGAACACGCTCCTGGACGCGAGCTTCGGCAGCATGGATGTGAGGATCGACTTCACCTACGATTACCAGGGCCGGCGCGTGGGAAAGAGTATCTGGGATTACCGCATCAACGGCTCGACGCTCAACCAGCGTTTCCTCTACGACGGCAACAACTTGATCGCCCAGACCGACGCCTCCGGAAACCTTCAGCGCACATTCACCTGGGGGCTCGACGTCGCAGGCTCCCTCTCCGCCACGGGCGGCGTCGGCGCCTTGCTCCAGATCGACGATCTGGTCGCCGGCAAGACCCTTTCGCCAACCTATGACGGCAACGGAAACGTCGCAGGATTGGTGAATTCCAACAGTGGGGCGCTGGAGGCCACGTATGAATACGATCCCTCCGGCAATCTGCTTCGCGCCGAGGGGACGTATGCCAAGAGCAATCCCTTCTGGTTCTCGACCAAATGGCAGGACGACGAAACCGGCCTGATCAACTACGGCTTCAGGTACTATTCCCCCACGCTCGGCCGGTTTATAAACCGAGACCCCATCGAGGAGGCCGGCGGGCTCAACCTCTACGGCTTTTGCGGCAATGATGGCATCAACCATCTCGATTACTTGGGCAATCGTAACTTTTTCAGCAGCCTCTGGGACAATTCGGTCGGCGCGTTCGGCAAAGGGCTCAAGCGACTGGAGCACTGGACGCGCACGCATACGATTGGTGCAATAGCGCTAGCGGCGTTCGTGCCCGTGCCCATTTTCGAATCGCTCGCTTACGCATCCGAAGCTCACTACACTTGGCAGGTTGCGAAGCGAAACCCGCAGATCGCCGCGGTCGTGGCTGGGATTGCCACTTGGTATATCGGTGGTTGGGGCGCGGCGGCTGTCGGCATTGAGGACGCCACCGAAGCCGACATTGTCGCGGGCGCGGCGGCAGGCTTTGGCGGCGGGTTCGTCGGCGCGCGGGCTTCCGGTGCCGATCTCAGCACTTCGTTCCGATGCGGTTATCAAGGGGCCGCTTGGGGTGCAGCGACAGCGTGGGCGGGAAGCAAATTCCTACACGCGAATCCGTCCACCGAGTTCTCATGGGCCGGCGCAAGAAACGCGTTCGTGACTGCCGAGGCCCGCTATGAAGTCGGACGGTTCTCGGAGCGGGAATTTGGAATCAATGGCTGGGAATTCGATGCTTGCCAAGAGGTGTTTTCGTACATCGGTTACCATTTCTGGGGAGACCCATATGATCAACACTATGTTAATGAAAAAAACAAGGGAATAGAGTTTAATTATATAGGGGGATTTGGAGATCGAAACCCATCAACAGGGTGGTTCTTCAAAGCCCCGGATTTCTGGAGCCGAGTAGCACACTATTGCGGCGAGTTCGCTTTCGACGCGAACGATCAGCTCCTGCAGTGGCAGGGCCTTCCAGATGCAGAAATGATCAGGTACGCGTACCACGGTATACCAATTCCGAATATCGGTCATAGCCTAGGTGCCTCTCGGCTAGTCACGGCAGCATCTCTCGGTCTAGTTCATGGGGGCGTAGCAATAGCGATGCCCATCCTTGAGATGGCAAATGGAGGCGTTCAACCGATTATCGGCAACGGCGATATCGTGCCTGGCTTCGATCTCGGGTTAATCGGAAATCCGGAAGCAACGACCGTCAATGTGCGCTTTATACTCGGCCATAGTTTGGACGATTACGTAACTCAAATGCGAATAGGAGGACAATTATGAGATACTTATGGGGTATTGTTGTTTTTGCTTGTGTAGCTACCAGTTGCTCTACAGCCGTGGATATGAGCCCGCAATCTGTAGCCCCTTCTCAGGCAGATTGGATCGCGGCGTTCGGAGAATTGCCGCCAGAAGATCAATCCTTGGTCCAGAAAACAGCACTAGTGTTCAGAGTGTCCCGGGAAGGATCTGATGGGAAAATATATTACATGACTGGCCGGCAAGATACTAATGAAGCGAGCAAATATCATAGATTGGATCTTAAAA
>PMKA01000385.1 GCA_003157575.1 Opitutia bacterium | reverse complement strand
GCCGGGCCGTCCGCTCTGATCGGCAAGAGGGATGCCGATTTCTATCCTCCGGCATTGGCCGCCGATTTTGACAGTATTGACCAGGGGGTTTTTGCGGGCCGCGAGATCATCAGCGAAGAACGCGTGCTGCATTTTCCCAATGGCCAGGAGCTGGTGATGCTGACCACCAAGGTTCCCTTCAAGAACGACAAGGGCGAGGTGATTGGACTGATTGGCGTTGGCCGCGACATCACCGGGCGCCGGCGGATTGAAGAGGCGCTGTGCCTCGAACAGGAGCTGTTCAACTGCCTGGTTCGCACGATTCCCGACTGCATCTATTTCAAGGACCGGCAAAGCCGCTTTATCCGGATCAACGAACCCATGGCGAGGATGTTCGGCCTGCGCGACTCCGGCGGCGCCGTTGGCAGGACAGACTTCGATTTCTTTACCGGCGAGCATGCCCAGCAGGCCTTTTCCGATGAACAGCGGATCATGAGCACCGGCGTGTCGCTCATCGGATTCGAGGAAAAGGAAACCTGGCCCGACGGCCGCATCACATGGGCCTCCACATCCAAGGTTCCTCTTCGTGACGCCGACGGGCAGATCACCGGACTGGTCGGCATCTCGCGCGACATCACCGAACGCAAGCAGACGGAGGCGCACCTCCGCGAGCAGGCGGCATTGCTCGAGAAAGCAAACGACGCCATCTACGTTCGCACGCTGGACCACACGATCACCTACTGGAACCGCGGCGCCGAGCGGCTTTATGGCTGGACCGCCGCCGAGGCTCTCAATCGCAAGGACACCGATTTGTTCCTTCCCGTCAACCCCGGCCTGACGGAGGCGGAGAGGATGCTCGTGGCCGACGGCGGCTGGACCGGTGAGATGCGCCATTCGATAAAGGGGGGCGGGACGGCGACGGTGTTTTGCCGCTGGTCGCTCATGCGCGAGGACGAGGAACGACCCGCAATGGTGTTTGCCATCCATTCCGACGTCACGGAACACCGGGAGCTGGAGGCGAGATTTCTCCGGGCGCAGCGGCTGGAGAACATCGGGGCGCTCGCCGCAGGAATCGCCCATGATCTAAACAACGTCCTTTCCCCCATGCTGCTCGGCGCGCCGATCCTTCGAAAGGCGCTCCAGGACGAGACGGCAATCAAGGTGCTCGACGCCATGGAGATCAGCGCGCGGCGCGGCGGCGACATCGTCAAGCAGGTGCTGACCTTCGCCCGCGGCGTGAAAGGCGAACGCATTCCGCTCGATCCGCGGCACGTCCTCAACGACATCCTGCGGATCGTCGAGGGAACGTTCCCGAAGAACATCGATGCCGAGCTTAATTTCGACGAGAAACCATGGCCGGTCGTCGGAGACGCCACCCAATTTCACCAGGCGCTGCTCAACCTGTGCATAAACGCCCGGGACGCCATGCCCAACGGCGGCAGCCTGCACCTGGAGACGAGCAACCTCCAGCTCGATGAGACGTTCGTCCGGATGAACCCCGGGGCCAAGATTGGACCCTACGTCCGGATCGCCGTGACGGACACCGGAACGGGTATCCCGCCTGAAAACCTGGACAAGCTCTTCGTGCCGTTCTTCACCACCAAGGAACCCGGCAAGGGAACGGGACTTGGCCTCTCCACGGTGCTGGGCATCGTGCACAACCACGACGGCTTCGTGCGGGTGGAAAGCGCCGTCGGACGCGGCACGACGTTTGCGCTCTACCTGCCGGCCATGCCGGCGACCGCGGTTCCAAACGAGCTGCTCCACGGGAAAGAGGCGCCACACGGAAATGGAGAACTCCTCCTCATCGTCGATGACGAGGTCTCGATCCGAGATGTCCTGGCGAAGATGCTCGAGCTCTATGGCTACCGTGTCCTTTCGGCCGGCGAAGGAACCGAGGCCGTGGGTCTGTTTGTGCAGCACCGGGCCGAGATCAAGGCAGTCATCACCGACATGATGATGCCGCAGATGGACGGGGCGACGCTGATATCGGTCCTGCGGCACATCGAACCAGGCGTGCGTGTGATCGGCTTCAGCGGGATCGGAGATCTCGCGAAGTCAATCGACTACAGAAATCTTGACCTGCCCGCATTTCTCACCAAGCCGTTCACCGCGGACAAGCTTCTTGTAACCCTGAATCATATCCTTACAAATCCGGCAAAGAAAGCCGGTGACGACGGCGCCGTTCCCGCCGCGCCCGAGTCGGCGTCCCGATGAAATCCCCAGGCCCTGCCCGATTCCCCCATGCCGCCCATCCCTGTTTCACAGGATCACAATCCAGGCCTTACGACCGTCCTCATCGTCGACGACGAGGACTCCGTTTCGGAAATGCTGGCCCTGGGCCTTGAGGACGGCGGTTACCGAACCCTGCGGGCGGCCAATGCCGCCGACGGATGGAAGCTCGCGCGGGCGCACCTGCCCGATGTCATCCTTTGCGACATCGAGATGCCGGGCAAGGACGGCCGCCGCCTGCTGCAGGAGATGCGGGCGGATCCCGAACTTGCCGACAGGCAGTTCGTGCTCATGACAGGCAAGACCGCGCTGGGCAATTCGCGCTCCGCCATGGACCTGGGCGCAGACGATTTCCTGCTCAAACCGTTTTCCCTGGACGACCTGTTTCGTTGCGTGTCGGCCCGCCTGAAACGGGCCGCCCTCAGCCGGCGCATCAGCAATTCCGCGCTGGAGGAAATGCGCTTGAGCCTTCAGTCAACCCTTCCGCAGAGGTTCTTCACTCCGCTGGCAGAGATCCTCGGCCTGGCCCGGCTCCTGGAAGATGAGCTCGACACTCTCGGAAAAAAGGAGATGCGCCAGGAGCTGGGCGAAATCCAGGACGCTGGCCGCCAGCTGCACCGCAACCTGCGCAACTACCTCCTCCTGCTGGAACTCGAACCTCGGAATGTGGTCCGTCCGAGCGCCCTGCTCGACGGGGAGATGGTCGTGGACGCCCTGGCCGCCGGAATCAACGCCGCGGCAAAACGCCACCACCGCGCCGCAGACATCGCCCGCGAGCTCGACCCGGTGGGACTCAGGGCAAATGCGGCCGACCTCGGCACCGTGGCAGAGGAACTCGTCGACAATGCCCTCAGCTTCTCACGGAAGGGAACGCCGGTTCTTGTGAAGGCGCACAGGGAGGGCGGCACGCTGCTTTTCACGGTGACGGACGCCGGCCGCGGGATGACGCCCGCCCAGCTCGAACAAATCGCGGCGGCCGGCCGGCACGACCGGAAACTTGTCGAACAACAGGGTCCCGGCCTCGGCCTTGTGCTCGTCCAGCGGCTCGCCCAGCACATGGGAGGGGAACTCCACATCGAAAGCGAGGCCGGCAGGAACACCACCAGCCGCGTCAGCCTGCCGATCCGCACCTCCTGAAGGTCAGGCCGGCGCGGCGCCGGGCGGATAACAGCGCAGAGCGAGCCAGTTGATCAGAAGCAGGATTACAATGCCGGGCTCGCCGGTCGCAATGCTACGAACTGCCCAGGTCAGCGCAGGCCGCCCGCCGACCAGACCCGGGAAGAACCCCGCCACCAGAGCCGCCGCCGCCATGCCCGCAAAATAGGCGGGGGCCGCCAGATACCAGCGGGGGCCGACGCCTGCAAGCAGCACCCGGACGACGAGCGCAAAGGCCGCCAGCTCGACCATCGTCACCACCGCGGTCGGCGGCGTCGGGTGCCCCGTCAGCGCCCAGTTCAGCCAGGGAGCCAGAAGCGCGACCACGGCCGCCGTGCGCAAACGCCCCAAAAGGGCCGCAAGCAGCGGCGCGTAGAACATCGGCAGCAGCCGCGGCCCCAGCTGCGAGTCCTCGGGCACCGGAATGATGTGAATCATGAACGGAAACAACACCGACAGCGCCAGCAGAATGCCCACCTCGCGCGCAAGCGACACGGTCATGAACCGGGCGGTGCGCCCGGTGCCGGCGGAAAGCAGTTCAGGCATGGCCATCGGGATGGATGGAAGGACCGTCGGGTGCAAGGCGAACGGCGCGCGCCAGAAAAAAATCGGCTCCGTTCTCGATTTCGACTTCTCCAAGCCCGGCCCGGAGCAGCAGCCGCGTCAGCTCTTCCGCATCCGGCAGAAGATGGTCGTGAAACCCGGGAGGGCCTTCGCGGTGGACGGCGTTGACGAAGCTCCGGCTGCAGGTGTGGGCGATCCAGAATGTCCCCCCGGGCCGGAGGGCCGTGACAAGGCGGCTCGTCGTCTCGAACAACGGCGCGAGGTGGGGAAAGACGTTGAAACAGACAACGTGGTCGAACGAGCCCTGCGCAAATGGAAATGCGTCCGCGCGGGCCGTTCGCAGGACCGCCTGTGCCGGCAGCCCGCGTCGCGCCGCAAGTCTCATGAACCCGGGCGACACATCGAAGGCGACCACGCTCCCCGCAGGCCCGGTCAGGCCGGCGAGCACTTCCGTCAGGCGCCCCGCTCCGCAGCCGGGTTCCAGCACGCGGTCGCCGGGCTTGATGCCCCATCGGCGCACAAAGGCCTCCACCTTGCGCCGCTCCTCCGCATCAAATGCGCGCCAGCGGGCATCGGCGGAAAGCATGTCGAAACTGCGCTCGAGGTCGGCTGTCATGGCGGGGGCGCCCGTTCGCGCTAGTTCCGGAACAGCAGCGGAACGAACTCCGCCAGGTCGCGCCGCCAGACAGGAAAATTGTGGATGCCCGGCGTCGGATGCCAGACGTGGTTCACGCCATGGGCGGCCAGCGACTCGTGCAGGGTTTTGTTCTGCTGAAAGAGAAAGTCGTCCTGGCCGCAGGCGATCCAGAGCAGATGCAGGCGCGCGTTCACGCCCTTTCCCAAATCGCGGAAGTCCGGGCTGTATTCGCCCGAGCTGAACCCTCCGATCCATGCGAAACGATCGAGATGGCCGAGCCCGATCGTCAACGACTGGGCCCCGCCCATCGACAGGCCGGCGATCGCCCTGTTCTCACGGTCCGCCGAGACCCGGTACAGTTTTTCGACCTGGGGGATCACTTCGCGCAGGAGCGAGTCGCCAAACTTCCGCGCATTCGCGTCCCATAGCTCCGGCCGGCGCGGCGCGCCGTAGCCGCCGGCCAGAATGTCCCACACGCCGTAGCCGAGCGGCATCACAACCAGCATCGGCCGCGCCTCGCCCCGGGCGATGAGGTTGTCGAGGATCACGTTGGCCCGTCCCGTCGTCGACCACGCCGTGGCGTCGTCGCTGAATCCATGGAGCAGATACAGCGTCGGATACGGCCGCTTCGCCGCGGGATCGTACCCGGGGGGCGTGTAGACGTAGAGTTCGCGCTGGTCCCCCACGATGGCCGACTTGTAGAAATGCCGGTGGACCACGCCGTGCGGAACCTCGTTGATCTCCCACGGAAGCGTCGCCGGGCCCGGCACGCGCACCTCGCTCCGGCTGGAAAGGAGGTTGAATTTTATCTGCGGATTCGCCGGGTCCAGCGCGGGGACCCCGTCGATGAGGAAGCCGTAGCTGTAGATATCGGGCGACTTCGCCCCGGTCGTGGACGACCACACGCCCCTCTCGTCCCTGGCCATCGCAACAGGTGCGTCCGATTCGAAAAGGAGGACCACGGCCCTCGCATCGGGGGCGGTCAGGCGGAACGTCACGCGACCGTCCGGATGGATCTCGGGCTCGCCCGGCGAACTCGCCGGTGCCGCAAGGCCGATTGCTGCGGCGAGCACCAGGGAGGCGGCAATTCTCATGGAAGCCGGATCGTGACGACATCCCGGCATCATGGAAACCAAAAATGACCGGCGCTCAGAATGGGTCCGTTCAATGTGGAATGCGGGATTTCCCCCTCATCGGCGCGGGAGAGAACGAACCCGCCATGGGGATATCTCCCCGGGTTTTGACTCTCGCCTCCGGCCGGATCTTGGAGCAGGATGAATCGTTATGGCCGAGATGTTCGACAAGAATAGGCGCATCCTCAAGGCGTTCCTCGTGGGCGTCCAGACCGCGGACTTGCCCCCGGGCGAGGGCGCCGAGCTGCTCGCGGAATTGAAGGAGCTGGTCGAAAACCTGCATCTGGCCATCACCGGGAGCATCCTCGTCAACCTCCGGTCGCCTTCCCCGACATTTCTCCTGGGCCGCGGCAAGGTCGGCGAAGTGATCGAGATGGCGAAGGAATCCGGCGCAGACGTGATCGTCCTCGACGAGACGCTTTCCCCGGCCCAGCAGCGCAACTGGGAGGAGGAATCCGGCCTCGCGGTGATCGACCGGCAGGAGGTGATCCTCGAGGTCTTCGCCGACCGCGCCCAGACCCGCGAGGCCATGCTCCAGGTTGAGCTGGCGCGCCAGGAATATTTCCTTCCCCGCCTGACGCGGGCCTGGACCCACCTCTCCCGCCAGCGCGGACGGGGCTCGCTCGGCGGCGAAGGCGAAACGCAGCTGGAGCAGGACAGGCGCACCGTGCGCGACCGCATCGCCCATCTCCGCTCCCAGCTCGCCGAGGTCCGCCAGCAACGCGGGGTGCAGCGCCAGCGCCGCATGCGCGTGCCCGTGCCCACGTGCGCGATCGTCGGCTATACGAACGCCGGCAAGTCCTGTCTGCTCAACCGCCTTACCGGCGCGCAGGTGCTCGTCGAGAACAAGCTCTTTGCCACGCTCGATCCGACGACGCGCCAGCTCGCGCTGCCCAACAACCAGAAGCTCCTGATCACGGACACCGTCGGCTTCATCCGGCGGCTGCCCCACGATCTCGTCGAGGCCTTCAAGGCCACTCTCGAGGAGGTGGTCGTCGCCGATTTCCTGATCCACGTCCTCGACGTCACCAATCCGGATGTGGCGCGCCATCATGCCACCACGCTCGCCGTGCTCGCCGAACTCGGCGCCGACCGCAAGACGATCATCGATGTGTTCAACAAGATCGATCTCGCCTCCCCGGCCGCCCTCGACACCGCGCGCATGCTCGCCCCCGGCGGACTTTTTGTGAGCGCGAAGACCGGCGAGGGCCTGGACCGCCTGCTGGAGCACTGCGCCGCCTGCGTCGCACGGGAATCCGCCGCGGTCGAGCTGCTCGTGCCGCACGACCGCTACGACATCATCGCCCGCCTCCACGAGATCGGACAGGTTCACGCGCAGGATTTGCGCGACGACGGCGTGCACATCCACGGAAGTTTCCCGGCGTCCCAGTCCGCCATCTTCGCCCCGTTTGTCCTGCAGTCCCCGCCGGCCTCCCCTTCCGCTCCGGCGCCCTGATCCGCCAAAGGAGCCGCTCAGCGCACTCAAAAACCTCGCGGTGGCGGCGTCCCCTTCCTTGCCTCCGGAAAACAGATCCGCGACACCGCCTCCTGGAAATCCGCCGCGCCGCGGATGATGTCGATCTCCAGCCTCAGGTAGTACAACGGCAGCGGAAAATCCATGCCCGCGCTCAGGCGCACGGAGTCCTTCTCGGTTGTGACGATGAATTCCAGCCCGGCCTTTCGCGCCTCGTCGAACACCCTCCGCAGGTCCTCGCTGGTGAAACGATAGTGGTCGAGGAAGCGCTTGGTGTAGATCAGGTTCGCCCCTAGCTCCCGGAGGAAATGCTCAAAGCTGTCCGGCGTGGCGATGCCGCTGAACGCGCCGATGCGCCGGCCCTTGAGATAGCCCAACTCCTGCCGTTCCGCACTGCCGACACGCTGCAGGTGCTGCGGACGATGCGCACACTCGATGATGTCGACCGCCGGATTGTGCTTGTGAATCAGCTCTTCCAGTTCGGGATCGCGCCGGCCGGACGACTTTGTGAGGAAGACGTAGGAGGCGCGCCGCAAATGTTTGATCGGCTCGCGCAGGATTCCGCGCGGCAGCAGGTGGCCGTTGCCGAAGGGATTGGTGGTGTCCACCAGCAGCAGGTTGAGCCGGCCCTTGAGATGCAGGTACTGGAAGCCGTCGTCGAGAACCAGGGTGTCGCAGCCAAAGCGGCGGATCGCGTAGGTGCCGGATTTGACGCGGTTCTTGTCAACGAGCACGACGACCCCGGGCAGGTTGCGCGCCAGCATGAAGGGCTCATCCCCCGCCTCCTCGGAGTCGAGCAGCACCCGGTTGCCGTCGCTCACGACGCGCGGCGGCGGCTCCTCGGCATGCGTCAGCGCATTCCATGCCCTGCGCCAGAAGGGCGGGCGCTTGCTCTTGTAGCCGCGGCTGAGAATGGCCACCTTCCTTCCCCGCTCGGCGAGCGCACGGGCGAACTTCTCCACCACGGGCGTCTTGCCGGTGCCCCCCACAGTGAGGTTTCCGACGACGACGACGAGACAGCCCAGCGGCTGGTCGTGCAGTATCCGCTGCCTGTACAGCCAGAATCGGAGCTGGATCAGACCGTTGAACAAAACCGACACCGACTGCAGGAACGCTCCGTAGACCGCCGCCCCTGTGTCCTCCCGCCGCCCCAGGATCACATCGATGGTGTATTGCTCGAATGCGTAGGCTTTTCTCTTAAGCCAGAGGAACGACATGCGCAGGTCAGGGTGATTGATTGTTGACGAACCGGCCGCCGGCTCGCTTCGTTATGGTTTCCTACCGTCCACCCAGCGTCATGCAACTTAATCTGCTCAAGTCAAAGATCCACAGGGCTGAAATTACCGACAGCAGCCTCAACTACGAGGGCAGCCTGGCGATCGACGCCGAATTCATGGCCGCCGTCGGGCTGCTGCAGTACGAGCGGATTCTGATCGGCAATCTCAACAACGGAGAGCGCTTCGAGACGTACGCCATCGCGGCGCCGGCCGGTTCGAAATCGATCTGCCTGAACGGCGCGACCGCCTACCTTGGCAAGCCGGGCGACCTGGTCACGATCATGTGCTTCGCCGTGTTCGACGAACGCGAGGCCGCCGCCTTGCGTCCGAAGATCCTCGTGCTGGCGGACGCCAACCGCCGGATCGTCAAACAAATCGGCTGAGCACAGCCGCCGCGCTGCCTGGCAGGCACAGCACGCAAGGTCTTTCAACAGCGCCCCAAACCCGCCTTTCTTCAACCCATGAGCTACAAACTCTTCATCCCTGGCCCCGTGGCCGTTTCGGAAAAGACGCTGCGCGCGATGACACAGCCCATGATCGGGCATCGCAGCTCGGACTTCGTGGCGCTCTATCAGTCCATCCAGCCGGATCTTCAGGCGCTGTTTTACACGAAGGACCCCGTCTACCTGAGCACCTCCAGCGCCTGGGGCATGATGGAGGCCGCCGTCCGCAACGTCATCAAACGAAAGGTGCTGAACTGCATGAACGGCGCCTTCTCGGACAAATGGAACGACGTCTCGCTGCGGTGCGGGAAACCGGCAGGCTCGATCAAGTCCGAGTGGGGACAGCCCGTCGACCCCGAGGCAGTGCGCCGCGAGCTCGCCACCGGCCAGTACGACGCGATCACGATCATCCATAACGAAACCTCCTGCGGCTGCATGACCGACATCGCCGCCGTGATGGCGGTGGTGCGCGAGTTTCCCGAGGTCATTTCGGTCGTCGACACCGTCAGCTCGTTCAGCGCGCTGCCGATAAAAAAGGACGAGCTCGGCATCGACATCATCGTCACCGGCACGCAGAAGGCGCTCGCGCTTCCTCCGGGCCTGTCCCTCTGTTCGGTGTCGAAACGCGCGCTCGCCCGGGCGGCCACCGTCACGGAACGCGGCTATTACTTCGATCTGCCCGAGTTCCAGGCCAACCACGAGAAGGGCATGACCCCGAGCACGCCGTCGATACCGCACATCTACGGGCTCAAATCGAAGATCGAGGACATCAAGGCCGAGGGCGTCGAGAACCGTTACGCCCGTCACGCGCGCCTGAACCAGCTCGTGCGCCAGTGGGGGGCCGCCAAGGGCTTCAAGCTGTTCCCCAAGGAGGGCTACGGCTCGGTGACGCTCAACTGCTTCGCCAACACGCTCAACGTCGACCTGCCCGCGCTGGTCAAGACCCTCAAGTCGAAGCACGGCTTCCTGATCGACGGCGGCTACGGCAAGATCAAGGGAAAGACGTTCCGCATTTCCAACATGGGCGACGAGACCGATGAGACCATCGGAGCGCTTCTGCGCGCACTCGACAGCGCCCTGGCGGAGACGCCGGTGCTGCCCTGATCTCCGGATCTTCTCGCCAACTCCCGGCCGGATCGGATCCCATCCGGTTTTCTTCCCCATGAAGCGAACCCTTGCCCTCATTGCCGGCGGATTCGTTTTCGCCCTCGCCGGCTGGTGCGGACTCGACTGAGCTTGCGCCGGCTGTCAGGCCGAATCCCGTCCGCCTGCCCGCAAACCGCCCCCGAACGACCGGCGGCGCGATCTCCGTATCCCCGCCGCATTTTCCCCCCGTCGCGACCGGAGTCCCTGGCCGGCGGATTCTGGAACCAGGGAGACTTCAGCTTTGCAAATTCGCGGGCATTTGCCGCTTGCGAACCGGGCGTCAGCACGCTGATTTGACTGCGTTCTCCTTCGACAACTCCATGGCGATTCCTCCGCTGATCCGCGACCGCATCGAGGCGTTTGGCCGCAACCTCGAATCCTATCTCGCCCCCGAGTACAAGGAGACGCAGTTCCGCCGCGAGTTCATCGATCCGTTTTTCGAGGCGTTGGGCTGGGACTTGCAAAACCGCGCCGGCTATGCCGAAGCCTACAAGGACGTCATCCACGAGGACACGCTGAGCTCTGGCGGCCTGCCCGATTACTCCTTTCGCGTCGGCGGCAACCGGAAGTTCTTCGTTGAGGCCAAGAAACCCTCGGTCCGGCTGAAGGACGATCCCGAGCCCGCGCTCCAGCTCCGACGCTATTTGTGGTGCGCCGGTCTCCCGCTCGGAATTGTCACCGACTTTCAGGAATTCGCCTTCTACGGGAGTTGCGGCCGGCCGCGCGCCGGCGACAAGGCCTCCGTCGGCCGCCTCTTCTACTGCACCTTCGAGGAGTATGCGGAGAAGTGGGACGAAATCGCGGCAGTCTTCTCGCGCGAGTCCGTGCTGCGCGGAGCGTTTGACAGGTTTTCCGCCGCCCGGCGAGGCAAGCGCGGAACCACGGAATTCGACGTCGATTTCCTCAAGGACATGGAGAAGTGGCGCGAACTGCTCGCCCGCAATCTCGCCCTGCGCAACTCCGCACTCACCAACCGCGAGCTCAATTTTGCGGTGCAGCGCATTCTCGACCGAATCGTCTTTTTGCGCATAGCCGAGGACCGCGGCATTGAGCAATACGGTCAGCTCCAGGCGCTCACCGCCGGCCCCCACCTCTACCCGCGCCTGTGTCAGATATTCGAGCACGCCGACTACCGGTACAACTCAGGTCTCTTCCATTTCGCGACGGAAAAGGACCGCGACGAGGCGCCCGACAGGCTCACCCTCGGGCTCAAAATCGACGACGCCACGCTGCAGGAAATCCTCTCCGCTCTCTACTGGCCGGAAAGCCCGTACGCCTTCGCCGTCGTCGAGGCCGACATTCTCGGCCACATTTACGAGCAGTTTCTTGGCAAGGTCATCCATCTCACCGACGGGCACCGCGCCCGCGTCGAAGAGAAACCCGAGGTCCGCAAGGCCGGCGGCGTCTATTACACCCCCACCTACATCGTCAACTACATCGTCCGCCAGACGGTCGGGCCGCTCGTCGAAGGCCGCACGCCCAAGCAGGTGGAGAAACTCCGGATCCTCGACCCCGCGTGCGGCTCCGGCTCGTTTCTTCTGGGCGCGTTCGAGTTCCTCCTCGACTGGCACCTGGGATACTACTGCACCCACGATCCCGGGAGTTGGGCGAAGAAAAAGAATCCCCCGATCTACGAGACCAGCCCGAACGCCGGCCTCGACTCCTTTGGCCAGCTTCGCAACCCGCAGTCCGCTCCGCCCGCCCGAAACTGGCGGCTCACCACCGCCGAGCGAAAACGCATCCTCACCGTCAACCTTTACGGCGTGGACATCGACTCCCAGGCCGTTGAGGTGACAAAGCTCTCCCTCCTGCTCAAGGTGCTCCAGGGCGAGGCGCGCGAAACAGGGGGCAAGCAGATGGACTTCCACCGCGTGCTGCCCGACCTCGGCAGGAACATCAAGTGCGGCAACAGTCTCATCGGGTCCGATTTCTACCGGCAGATGGCCCTGCCGGACCTCGACGACGAGGCCCGCCTCAAGATCAACGCCTTCGACTGGGATATCGAGTTCAAGACAATCATGGACGCCGGCGGCTTCGACTCGGTAATAGGGAATCCGCCGTACGTCCGGAGCCAGATGCTGGACGGTCCGACCAAGGACTACCTGACTTCGCATTATCCAGCGGCGGCATACCAGCCAGACACGTTCGCCTTCTTTCTTCAGCGCGGCGTCGGACTGCTGCGCAATCAGGGACGGTTCTCATTCATCATTCCGAACGGAATCCTGACCAACACCTATTACGCTTTGCTGCGGCAGTTCCTTTTGGAATCCACCCATGCCGAGATCGTGGTTGATCTGAAAGGCGGGGTCTTCCCCGGTGCATCGGTGGACACATCGATTCTCGTTCTGCGAAAGCCAAAAACTTTGCGTGAACTTGCCACCGCAAACATTGCGATTGGGGAATGCGCTGCCGCCCTGGAGAAAAAGGTGACAACGCCTGCAAACCTTGTCGCGCAACAATCGATTCTCGAATTGCCCAACAAAGAGTTCAACAGCGGCGCAAACCCCGAGACCATGGCTCTTTGTCGCCGGATCGAAAGTCGGTGCGCCACGCTTTCGCAATTCGCCGTGGTCAAGGCGGGCATGAAAGTCCGCAAGGAGTTCGTCACCCATTCGAAGGCAGACAAACGGCACAAACCCTTTGTCTTGGGAGGCAGCGTCAAGCCCTTCGCTCTCAATTGGGCTAACTATTGGGTTTGTTATGATAAAACCCTAGAATCTGAGTACTCCAACCAGGCCTTTCGGGAGCCCTGGGTGTTCGACGCGTCTCCCAAGATCCTTGTTCGGCAAGTGATGGGTGATCGGCGCATCTACGCGACACTGGACCGGGAGCAGTTCTATGCCGACCAGTCCGTTTATGTGCTTCTCCCCAAGGCCGGCCTCATCGCCCCACAGGTTCTCGTCGGCCTGATTTGCTCGCGTTTGATGGCCTTCTTTTTCGGCACAACGATGTCCGACAGGAAAGAGACGTTCCCGAAGATAAAGGGCGTACAGATTGCAGCGCTTCCGATTGTTTGAGATTGCCTCGATTTAGTGG
>PMKA01000099.1 GCA_003157575.1 Opitutia bacterium | reverse complement strand
ACGACTTCGCGGCGAACGCGCAAAACCGTCGCCGGCACCTTCCCGCGCCCGGAACCGGGATACACGAAGTCGTGACCGAAACGCCCCGTGATCGTCCATCCCTGTCCCTCAAGGCACAGCTCCGGCCGGTGGATCGAAGTGCGGTCGCGACCGCTCAGCACGATGGACATGTAGACCTGCCGCGCGGGGCCGTGCAGCCAGACGTAATTCTTTCGCGCAAACCCGGTGTCAGGCGGCAGAACCTCGTGCTCAATTGCCGAGACCGGCACATCCTGGCCGATCCACCCGTCCGCTAGAAAAGAGGGAAGATCCGCGGGGTCCCTGCCGTTGGCGGCTGTCGCAATGCCGACTTCGGGCCGGGTCTGAACGGTGTCCAACCGGTGTTCCGCGAAAACCACCAGTGCCGCAGCAAGAACAACGACCGCCGTGATCGCCCCGCGGGGGAACCTCCAATTTTCAATCTTCGATTTTCGATTTTCGGTGTCGGTTCCCCTGTCCTCAGTTCTAGGTTTCTGCTCTCCGCTTTCCGACGTCTGCCCTCCGGTCTCAGGTATCCGAATTCCGGTTTCAGCATCCTGAGCGGCCCGGACACGGGGTCCGGCCCTACTGTCTCCGCTCTCCGCTCTCCGGTATTGAAACGCCTTCACCGCGAGCAACTGCAGCCCGAGGACGATCCCGAACACCACAAAGCCGAACCATTCATGCACGACGTTTCCCGCGCGCTGGCCGAACCATTCCGCGGCGACGACAATCGCCGTCGTCCGAACCACGTTGCCGATGAACGTGAACGGTCCGCATAAAACGAGAAGCACCAGACGCGCCCACCAGGCGCGCAGGCTGAGATAGCCGACCAGCAACGACAGGGCCGCCAGCGCCATCAACGACCGGACCCCCGAACAGGCCGCCGCAACATCGTACTGATAGCCGCCGTGCGGCGAGAAAAGCTGCGTGCCGTTCCGCACAACGTCGATTCCGAGCGCGTGCGCAATGCCCGACGCCGCCCCGGTCACGCCCATCTGCAGGTAGAACCCAAGCGTGTCGAGCACGTCCACCGGAATGGCGAATACCATGAACGCCAGCGGAAACACCGCCGCGCGCCCCCACCGCCGTCCGCCGGCAAGCACGAGCACGCCCCAGGTGAACAGAAGAAACGCCGCGATCGAGATCCTCGTCTGCTGGACCGCATAGCCGACAAGGTGCAGCGCAAGCCCTCCCAGCATCGCGGAAAGCGCGGCGATCGGCGCGGGAGCAGGCGCCCCTGCGAGTCTGCCTCCGCCTTCCGTCAGATTTCTCCACAGCAGCCAGAACGTCAGACCCAGGATCAGCCAGCCGTGCTGGCAGTCGGACTGCGGATTGATCCACTGGTAACCCCACCAATAGAAGAGCGACGGCGTGTCGATGTAGCCGCGCGTCGCGTTGCCGGCGAATTGAAAGACCGCGAATCCTGTGAGTGCACAAACGACCACCGGCCATGAAATGCGAACGGCGGGCTGGCGTCTTGCGGCGGAAACAGTCATGAGTCAGCCTTCATCATCCTGCACGGCCAGATATTTCCAAGCCCTGAGATGAAGCTGCTTGTCCTCGCCCAAACTCCCCCGCCGGTCCACGGTCAAAGCGTGATGGTGCAGGCGCTCGTCAACGGGTTCGCGGAGCGCGCCGGCATCACGATCCGCCATGTCAACCTCCCGCTGTCACGGGACATCGCGGACATCGGGCGGATGCGGCCGGGCAAGCTGCTGGCCCTTGCCCGCGCGATTCGCGAAACCCGCGCACGGTGCCGGGACACATCGTTTGACGCGCTCTATTATGTTCCGGCGCCGGGCAAACGCTCCGCCGTCGTGCGCGACTGGCTGCTCCTCGGCGCGGTCCGGCGCCTCTTTCCCCGCCTGGTTCTCCACTGGCATGCCGCCGGTCTCGCGGACTGGCTGCAGACGAACGCCTCGCCTCTCGAACGCCATCTGGCCGTGCGCGCCCTTCGCGCCGCCGATCTTTCGCT
This sequence comes from Opitutia bacterium, assembly GCA_003157575.1. Taxonomy (GTDB): domain Bacteria; phylum Verrucomicrobiota; class Verrucomicrobiia; order Opitutales; family Opitutaceae; genus Fen-1467. The sequence goes on along the minus strand of PMKA01000099.1, from coordinate 8,100 downwards.
CGTTCTTTCGCCGGCCCTGCGCGCGGACGCGGAAGCGGTGGCCTCCCGCCGGATCGCCGTCGTGCCCAATGGGATCGCCGATCCCTGCCCGGCGGGTCCGCCGGCGCGGCCTCCGCCCGATCCGTCTCTCCGCATTCTCTTCCTCGGGCTCTGCAGCGAGACCAAGGGCGTGTTCGACGCCCTCGCCGCCGTGCAACGCGCCAACGCACTGGCCGTGCCCGGCGCCGGACCGGCGTTCGCCCTCGATCTCGTCGGCGACGCCCCCACCCCGGCCGATGCCGCCCGCCTCCGCGCCGCCGCGTCCGGCGATTCCGCCGTGCTCCGCTGGCACGGTCCGCTGACCGGCGCCGCCAAGGAAGCGTGTTTCGCCCGCAGCCACGCCTTTCTCTTCCCGACGCGCTACCCGCACGAAGGCCAGCCCCTCGTGCTGCTCGAAGCCATGGCGTGGGACCTGCCCGTCGTGTCCACGCGCTGGCGCGCCATCCCCGACACCCTGCCGTCGTCAGCGGCGTCCGCGCTCGTCGCGCCGGGGGACGTCGCCGGCCTCGCCCAGGCACTGCTCCGCCTGCGCCAGACGCCGGCGCCCACCGGAGCCATGCGACGGCATTTCCTCGATCACTACACCCGGGAGAAGCACCTTTCGGCTCTGGCGTCCGCGCTGGGCGGGTTGTCTGACTGAAGGTTTCCGCCAACGCCCCGCCGAAACGCCGGCGCATTCACCCCCGCAGGAGCGTTTGGTAAACCGCGGCATGGGCCGCGGCGGATTTCGCCGCCGTGAACTCGGTGAGCCCCGCCTCGTCCCGCCGCCACGCCGCCAGTTCCGGGCCGCGGGCAAGCTCAGCCATCCGCCGGCCAAGCGCTTCGGCAGAGTCCGCCGGGAACAGCCATCCTCCGCGACAGCGGGCAATCAGATCCCGCGTTCCGCTGCCCGCCGACGCCAGCACCGGCACTCCGGCCGCCACCGCTTCGAGCGCCGCGACTGAAGAGGCCTCCCTCGTGGCCGCCACCACCAGGCAGTCGATGCCGGCATAGAACTCCGCCATGTCCTCCACCGGGCCGCGCCACGCGAAACGCGAGGCCAGCGCCGGCGCCTCCGCCCGCCGCCGCAGTCCTGCGGCGTACTCGCGGCTCCCGGGATCCCCGGCTCCGGCCTGCACAACGCGCAGCGGCACCTCGGCGGGAACCTGCTCCAGCGCGTCGAGCACCAGCTCCCATTGCTTCACGGGCACGAGGGCGCCGACGCAGCCGAAGGTCACCACCAGCGCCAACGGCCGCGGGCGCGCCGGCCGCACGCACGCTTCCGGAATGCAGTCCGGCAGGCAACCCTTCCAGCCGTCCGCCGGAAGTCCGTAGTAGGATTTCATGGACGGCCCGAGCCAGCAGAGCCTTCCGCCCAGGGCGGCGGCAGCGCGCCTGTAGAACCAGCGCTGGCGGCCAAACACATGCACCGTGGCCACGACCCTGCATTCGCCCATGCCCGCCAGCCATCGGGCGACCAGCAGCCCGGCGCGCGAATGCCCGTGAAATATCCGCTCCGGGTCTTCCCGCAGCCACCGCCGCACTGCGCGCGCCACAACCAACGCCCGCATCGCCGTGCCGACCCCGATCTTCTCCCCTGAGATCCGGGGCAATTCAAGAACCTCGAGCGCCGGCGTCCGCGCCTGCACGGCCCCCCTGTTCATGCCCAGCACGCACGCGAACCGACCGGCCCCTGCCAGCGCCCGCACAACGGAGACGATTCCGCCGCGGTCGGCGTCATAACCGACATAGTGGAGCACGGTGGGGTGGTCGCCCGCAGGCATCGTTGCAATCAAACCAGTTGTGCCGGAGGTGGAAATGACAAATTGTGGCGCGTTACAAGTTCTTGCGCGTTGCCGGCTCCTGGAGAATCTTACGGCCGTGATGAAGTTACCCCGGTTATCCACTCCCGACATCGTGGGGCGCCTGGTGCCGATAACACTCGCCCAGATCGTCGGGCTCGCATGCGGGGTGGCCGGTGTGAAGCTTGTGACACAGCTTGTCCCGCCTGCGGACTACGGCACGTATGGTGTCTTTCTGACCTTCACGCCGCTGGGGATGTGGGTCGTTCACGCGGGGTTGATCAAATTCGTGAACCGTCACTGGGCCGCTTCCCCCGATCGCGCGGCGTTGCTGCGCGAGGTGGCGCAGGCCGCACTGCGCAAGACCCGCTGGCTGTTTCTCGCCGCAGCAGCAGCCGCGGTGGCGATGGCGGGGCGCGGCTGGCCGGGACTTCTTCCAGTGGTATTCCTTTCCGCGACTTTGCTTTCCTGCGGCGCAATCGCCCAGGCGGCGCTCCAGGCGGCCCGCGAGCACTGGCGCGACCTGACCGTGTCCAACACCGCCTCTGTGACGCGTTCGTTCCTTCCGCCTTTATTGTATGCGGCCGCAGGCGGATCGATGATTGCGCTCTATTCCGGCTTCTGTCTTCATGCGCTGGCCTTTGCCCTCGCCGGTGTGTGGGCCTTGCGCAGATGTTGGCGGACCGGCGCTCGAGCCAGCAGCAAGCTGACCGCTGTTTACGACGGCCCGCTTTTCACCGTGCTGGCCGTGACCGGCTGGGCGGTCGCCGGATCGAACCGGTGGATCATGGTGCTGTTTTTCGGACCGGCCAGGACCGGGTTTTTCGCGATGGCCGGCAACCTGGCATTGCTGGTGACGGCAATGCTCGGAACCATCTTCATCCAGTATTTCCAGCCCGGGTTCTTCGCGGCCTCAAGCGAGGATCCCGGCCCGCGGCGGGCGCTGGCCCGGCGGGTCGACCGGGTGGCGCTGGCCTACGTTCTGCTCTCGCTCGCCGGGCTCGCAGCCCTGCGGCTGGTCGCCCCTCTGCTCATCGGAACGCTCATCGGCGAGAACTACCGGCCGGCGCTGGAATACCTGATTCCCGCCGGCGGGTTCGCCATCGCCATCTCCACGGGCCTGTTCTACCATTCGCTACTGCTCGCAGGGCGGCGCGAACCGGCCTGCGGGCCGGTGGAGCTCACGACTGCGGGCGTCCTGGTGGCCGGCGGACTGGCAGCCGCCGGCCTGGGAGAGACGTGGTTTCTGCGCTGGCTGACCTTTACGCCGGTCCTTCCATGGATCGTCACGCGCCCGCTCGCCCGGCATTTCTTCTTCAAGCCGGGTTCAGCCGATACGCTTTGAGCGGTCCGGTGAAGAACAGACGGCAGAGCAGCATCGCCTCGCCCGGCGCAAGCCGCATCGCCCCGAGCAACACCCGCGTCGCCCGCGCCCAGGCCGCCGGATCCCGGCGCGCCGAAAGCAGCTTGCGGGCATGATAAACCGCCAGCGGGGCAAAGCCTTCGCGCAACGCGCGGACGGCGAACTGCGCGTAGGCTTCCGCGAGCGATGGCGGCTGCCGCACCCAGGACGCAAACTCCGCCATCAGGCCTGCGAAATCCTCCCCGCGCCCCCCGCGGCGGCGGGCGGTCAGCAGCCGGATCAGGCACGCGTCCAGGATCATCCGGTTGGCGCGCTCCTGCGTCACCTGCTGCGGATGGTGCCGGTAATGGGTCAGCACCTCCGGCAGGCCGCGCGCCGGCGCGATTTCCAGTGCCCGGGCGAAGAAGTCATAGTCCGGGGCCGATGTGAACTCCGCCCGATATGGACAGCGTTCGAAAATCTCCCTTCTCCCGGAATAGCTCGGATTCACGCCCGGAAGCGTGAACGCCGAGAAAACGTACTGATCGCGCTCCCCCGGCAGCGTAAATTCCGGGCCCGTCACCCGGCCTTCCAGATCGATCGCATCCACCCGGCTGGACACCAGCCCTAAGTGCGGATTCTCCCGGAGCGCCGCCACCTGGCGCTCGATCCGCTCCGGCAGGGCAATATCGTCGAAATCGAGCTTCACAAGAATCTCCCCGCGGGCATTCGCGACCGCCAGATTGTGGCCGACCGCAACGCCGCCGTTCGTCGCCCGGGAGACCAGCGTGATGCGCGGATCCCGCCCGAACTCCCCCAAGGGCTCCAGGCCGCGCCCGCAGCCATCGTCGACCAGCACCAGCTCGAGATCGCGGAATGTCTGGGTCAGCACGCTTCGCACCGCCGGCACCAGAAATGGAGTCACCCGGTGAAACATCATCAAAACCGAAACGAGGGGCATCGTGCCCCGGAAGATGGCGCGGCAGCCGGGATTGGCAAGGCTGCGTGGATCCGCAGATTCCGCAGGCCCAGATGGGGCCGAAGGACCGGACCGTAGCTGCGAGCGTGAGCGAGCGGCAGGAGGGTCCAATCACTCTCACAACGAGATCGACCAGGTCCCGCTGGTAGCTGCGAACGTGAGCGAGCGGCAGGAAGGTCCACTCGCTCATGCTCGCGGCCACACGATTCAGGAATCCGCCCCAGCCCGGTCCGCCTCGTAGCTCAGGCCGATCGCCTGCCGCCACCGGTCGAGGGTGGCCATGTTGCCAAGCGAGTCCGCCAGGGTCATCTGCGGCACCTCGAGTGCACCCGTGGCGAGCGCCGCGGCAAAAGCGTCCGCTTCCAGTGCGTAGAGCGGGGCCGCCGTGATTCGTATCTCCTCGGGTGAGGCGCCGGCTCGACGCAGGACCATGGTCGCGGTGCCGCCCTCCGGTGTCGGGCTCCACGGCTCGGGCAGCTGGAGCCAGCCCCCGCTGCCTTCGATCCGCGCCGTGTTGCCCGCCCTGGTCCGGAAAATCCGCGCCACCCGCCCGAGGATGGCGCACCCCATCCGCCGGACAGGATTCGTCTCCGTGTCTTTCCGGGATCCGATTCCGCATGCCACCCTGGCCTCAAGACCATCGGCGAAACGCAGCGTGGCCTCCGCCAGGACGTCCACACCCGAGACCGGGTGCAAACCGCCCACACCAGTGACGCCGACCGGATCGGCGAACGGCGCGCCTTGAACGGCGCCGGCCACGAGTCGCGCGAACGAGACCGGATATCCTCCGACATCGAGGACTCCGCCGCCGCCGAGCGCCTTGTTCCAGAGGCGGGAGTTGGGATTGAACCGGTTCCGAAAACAAAAGTCCGCCCGGATCAGGCGTATCCGTCCCAAGGCGCCGTTCTTCACCAACTCGACCACTTTCGCGGTTTGCGGATGGCAGCGGTACATGAAGGCTTCCATCAGCAGCACTCCACCGGCCCGGGCCTCCGCGACCATCTCCGCCGCCTCGCGCCGGTTCATCGCCAACGGTTTTTCGCAAAGCACATGTTTGCCCGCCCGGACCGCCCGGATTGTCCATTCGTGATGCAACGGATGGGGCATGGCGATGTAGACCGCCTGCACCTCCCGGTCGGCGAGCAACGCTTCGTACGAGCCGTGAGCCCGCCGGATTCCATGCTCTTGCGCAAACCGGTCCGCGGATTCCTGCCTCCGGCTGCCGACGGCGATCACCTCCCCGGTCGTCGCCGCCGCGACTCCCCGCGAAAAGGTCCCGGCGATCCGGCCGGTTCCGAGAATTCCCCATTGCAGTTTGGCCATGCCTCCATCGTCTGCGATTCCGGCGATCAGGCAACGCTGGATCATCGGGTAGTTTCAGCAAAAAGTCGCAGCCGTGCATCTGTGATTGCAGCAACCGCCGGGATCATGAGCATCGGGGCGGGATGAACCCGCAATTTCGAAACTGGCTCATCGGCGCCGGCAGCGCGCTGCTCGCGATCTGGATCGGCTGGTCGATCGCCAACGGATCGTTGGGACTGGCGGGCGTCGCCGCGGCCGCCTCGTTCGCAGCGATCCTCGTGCGGCTGACCCGGTTGCCGTTGAGCGTCATCGTGCTGGGGTTGCTGCTGATCGGCTATGTGGTCGGCAATCGCGGGTTTGCGCAGATCATGCCCCTGTCCACACTTCCTTTGTTCCCCGCGGAACTGGGCATCATGGTCTGCCTCGGCGGGCTCGTCATGGACGCCGCCATGCGCCGCGCGCCATGGTGGCGGAATGACGCCCTTAACTGGGCGCTTGTTGCCTGGCTGGCGCTCGGCACTGCGCGCGTGATGATCGATGTTCCGCGCCATGGCCTGATGGCATTGCGCGACTATGCCATGATCTATTACGCCGTGTTCTTTTTCATCGCTCAACACCAGGCCGCCCAGCTGCGCGCACGGAACTACCTCGTGACGTGCCTCACCCTGGGAGTCGTCATCCTGCTGCCCGTCTACTTCCTGTTTCAGTCTCTTCCGCAGTTTTTTGTCGGCTCCCTGACTTTCAGGGGCGTTCCCCTCGTCTTCCTGAAAGGCGATCTGGCCGCGACATCCCTCGGCGCCGGGATGGTCATCATATATTTCGTCTTGCGCGAACGTCATCGTTTCCTGGGTTGTGCGCTGGCCGCGGCGATGTTCCTGACGGTTGTCGCGGGCGACAGCCGGGCATCGCTGGCCGGCATTGCGCTCGCCTCGATCTGGCTGCTGTTGGGCCGGCGCTGGAGCCTTCCCGCCCTGCAGGCGGGCGTGGCCGCCCTGGCCCTCGCCGGACTCATCGCGGTTGCGGTCCTCGGCAACTCACCGGCTGCCGGGGCACGGCTGCAGGTCATCACCGACCGGGTCGCTTCGCTCGCCGACATCCGGCACGCCCACACCTATTCGAACGAGGAAAATGCCTATAAGGCGGACAACAACCAGTTCCGTTTGGTTTGGTGGCGGGCGCTGGCAAAGGAGACCCTGGATGAGGGGCCTGTCTTCGGGCTCGGCTTCGGCTACGATCTCGCCAGGGGGTTTTTGCAGGCCTATTACCCGGAGACGGACGACGAATTCACCGTGCGAAGTCCCCACAGCATCGTGATGAGTGTATTCGGTCGTATGGGAATCATCGGACTTGCCGTGTTCGCCGCCGTTGCCGCAGCCATGATCTTCAACACTTGGGGTGCATTGCGCGACAGGTCGACGGACAACGTCGAGGTGGGGTTGTGGTGCGCCGCCTGGGTGATTCTGACAAGTGCGTGCTTCGGCGTGGTCCTGGAAGGTCCGATGGGCGCCGTCGTCTTCTGGTCCGTCCTCGGCCTGGCCAGCGGGAGCAGGGCCACCCGAGATTCCGCAGTTGCGGCGGAAGCCACTCGCTCACGCTCGCAGCTACCTGAGGTGGAAGCCTCAACTGCGGAATCTTGAATGCATCCGCCCCGGATTCAGGGCGAACCACGGCGCTCTCGACTTTGGGCTTTGGATTCCCGACATTCGTCCAGGCGTGAAACCGAGCCATCCTTTCGACTTTCTGCAGCTCTTCCAAACTACCACGCGTGAACGGTACGATTGGATCAATCCGCTTGGAATCTCGGCGTTGGCGGTTGTCGGCGTGTTCTTCATCTACAGCGCGCAGCTGGCCACAAACGGCAGCCAGTGGATCCAGCAGGTCGTGTGGCTCGTCGTGGGCGCGGCCATTTACTGGGTCATCGCCCTGATCGACTACAAATTCTGGCTCAAGTTCGCCCATTGGATCTACGCCCTTTGCCTCGCGTCGCTGCTTCTGCCATGGACGCCGTTCGGAGTGACGCGCCTCGGGGCGCGACGCTGGATCGACCTTGGGCCGGTCTCGTTCCAACCCTCTGAAGCTGCGAAGTTTGGCGTCCTGATCATCACCGCCGCGATCCTCACGCGCTCGAAATTGAGCACCGTGCGGGAGTCTTTGCAGACTCTTGGAATATTAGCTCTTGCGGCAGGCTTGCCCATTCTGTTGATTTTGTTGCAACCGGATCTCGGTTCGGCCCTTGTCATCCCGCCCATGGTTTTTGCCCTGCTTTACGCCTCCAATCTTTCGCAGCGCTTCTTCGCCGCCGCGCTGGGGGCGTTTGCAGTCCTGATCGGGCTCGTCGCGCTGGACAGCTACCGCTACGTGAACTTTCTTGAGGCGAACAACCTGACCCCTTCGACGGACAAGGGCGCCTATGAACCGCACGGACTGCTTCCGCTGCACGACTACCAGCGGAACCGCATTCTGGCTTTTGTGGCGCCCGACCGGATCGATCCAATGGGCATCAGCTGGAACCTGAACCAGTCGCTCATATCGGTCGGTTCAGGAGGGATGACGGGCAAGGGCTGGACGCAGGGCACGCAGGCCAAGCTGCGTTACCTGCCCGAGGCCCACACAGATTTCATCTTCTCGGTTCTCGCCGAGGAGAAAGGTTTCCTGGG
>PMKA01000173.1 GCA_003157575.1 Opitutia bacterium | reverse complement strand
GTCACGCGCGAACGCGTGCGCCAGCTCCAGAACCTTGCGCTCCAGAAGATAAGGAAGCTGATGGCGCGGAACGAAGCGCAACGGAGCGCCGAACAGATCGAGGAGGATGAACGCCTGCGCAAGCGCATGGAAGTTCTCCGGGATTATTTCGAAAGCAAATCGTCCAGGAAAGGCGGAAGAAACTAGCTGGAGGGCGAAGCCCGGCAGCCTCCCAATTGCGGAACCCGCCGTCATCTGGGCGGTCTTTACGCTCCTCTGGACATCCGGGGAGGAATCCACCACGGTGCCTTGAGACCGATCTCCTCCGATGCCCCGCACCCCAGCTCTGATTCCTGTATTCCTCCTGTTTTTGTGCGCAAACCCGGGTCGCGCCACGACCGAGGCCGAAGCCGAGCGACTTTACCAGACCCGGCACTATGTTGAGGCCCAGGCTGCATTCGAGCAGTTGATCGCCGCCACACCCGACAACGCCGGGGCCGCCTACCACCTCGGCAATCTGGCCCTGATGCGGAACGCCCCGGAGGAAGCCGCAAAATGGTTCGAAAAAGCCACCGCGCTGGCGCCCCGGTCGTCACAGTATTTCCGTTCCCTCGGCGATGCCTACGGAATGACCGCGCAGCAAAAAACAGGCCTCCTGTCCAGGCTTGGCCTTGCCCGGAAATGCCATGCAGCCTACGAGCGCGCGGTTGAGCTTGCTCCGGATGATGTCGATGCCCGCTACTCGCTGTTCACCTTCTTCCGACAGGCTCCCGGAATCGCAGGCGGCAGCCTGGACAAGGCGCGCGCCGAAGCCCTTGAGATACAGAAACGGGACGGATTGCGGGGCGCCCTGGCCCTTGTCGAACTCGACGTCGGCGAAAAAAGATTCGAGGAGGCTTTTGCCGCGCTCGATTCCATCCGCCGCAGCCATCCTGAGTCATCGGTCGCGAACTATCAATTCGGCCGTGCGGCGGCGATGAGCGGAAAGCGCCTTGAAGAGGGAGCCGCCACCCTGCGGCAGTATCTCGCGACGACGCCCGATGAAACCCAACCGCCGCTCTGGGCGGCGCGCTGGAGGCTGGGACAGATTCTTGTGAAGCAGGGTGACATTCCAGGGGCGCGCACCGAATTCGCCGCCGGCCTGCAGATGAATCCAACCCAGCCGCAGCTCGTCGAGGCAGCCCGGAACTTGAAGTAAGTCCGGCGGCCTCATAAGGGGCTCATTTTTTCTCGCGTGCGCAGCCCCGGTGCCTCTCGCTCTCAGCGATGGGATCTGCCCGTCAGGATTTTCTCGATCTGCTGCGCGACAGCGCCGGCCGCGGCGCCTTCGTCAAGCTCACGCTGGGCCGGTACCTTGGCTCCGACGCCACTCTGCGCAACCTCTACGTGCGCCCGGTGATGATCCACGCAGGGCCGCGCTGGACCTTCGTCTGGCATCACGAAACGCGGGACATCACCAAAAACTTCCCGCCCGGCAAGGGCCTGAACCAGGTCGAACGTCTGATCGGGGCCGACTTCGGCACGGCAAACCTTTTCACCACCACGAAGGATGCCCAGCTCGAATTTCCGCCCGGCGGGCAGGCATGGCTGAAGATCGTCGCCCACGAGGCTTCCGCCCCGCCCTCCGACAGGCACGACCGTCAGAAGGCGCGTTACATCGTCCCCGGTGCAACGTGGCTTCAGTGCCTTGGCGTGACCACGTCGAACGGAATGGTCCGCGAAGGGATGGCCGCGAAATTCAAACAGATCAACCGCTTCGTCGAACTGCTCGCCCCCCTTGTGCGGGAGGCGCCGCTCCCGGCGGACCGGCCCGTCGAGGTTGCGGACATGGGATGCGGGAAAGGCTATCTCACCTTCGCTGCGTGGCAGCACCTCCATGAGTCGGCAAAGACGCCGGTGCACGTCTGCGGCATCGAACTTCGCCAGGAACTCGTGGATGACTGCAACGCCACCGCCCGCAATTGCGAGTGCGCCGGGCTCGAGTTCTCCGCCGGCGCGATCGCCGACGCGGTCGTCGATCCGCTTGATGTTCTCATCGCCCTGCACGCCTGCGACACGGCCACCGACGACGCGATCGCCCGAGGGATCAAGGCCAACGCCGCCCTCATCGTGGTCGCGCCCTGCTGTCACAAGGAGATCAGTCCGCACCTTGTGGCCCCGGCCGTCCTGGCGCCCGCGCTGCGCCACGGCATCTTTCACGAACGCCAGGCGGAGTTTGTCACCGACGCCCTGCGCGGGCTCCTGCTCGAATGGGCCGGCTATGACACCCGGGTTTTTGAGTTCATTTCCACCGAACACACTGCGAAGAACCTCATGATCGCGGCAGTGCGGCGCCCCCAGGCGGACAACCGCGAGGCCGCGGCCTCACGCGCCCGGGATTTCGCCGGGTTCTACGGTATCCGCAGCCAGCATCTCGCGCGGCTTCTTGATTTTCCGCTCACCTGATGACCTGGGCCGAGATCGACTGGAATGTCCTCGACCGGCTGCGAGGTCTGTTCATTTCCGGAGAAGCCGCAAAGGGCGCCTACTGGACGTCGTCGGCCGACCTTGCGAATTATGACCTGACCTACGGCGAACGCATCGGGTGGAAATGGGATGCCGTGCTCCGCGAACTGGATCAGCGGGGCTGGCGTCCTCCGTCCGCGGCAGCCCCCGCGAGGGACGGGAAGTTTGCCCTTCTGGATTGGGGATGCGGCAGCGGAATTGCCGGCCGGCGCATGATCCGCTGGCTGGGCGCCGACCATGTGGCGGTCCTGCGGCTGTGGGACCATTCGGCTCTCGCCGCCGATTTCGCCGAACAGTCCGCGCGGAAATCGTTTCCGGGCGTGGCGGTGGAGCATCTCACACCGGGGTTCCTCGCCGGCGATGCGCCTGTCGGAATCCTGGTGATCAGTCATGTTTTGAACGAACTTCCCGCCGGTGAGCTGCTGGCGTTGCGCGGACTCGCCTCGCGCGCCGAGGCGATCGTCTGGGTCGAGCCGGGAACTCAGGAGGTCAGCCGCGCGCTCATCGAGCTCCGCGAACAGCTCCGGGACCGTTTCCGCGCGGTCGCGCCGTGCACGCATCAGGGAGCCTGCGGTCTGCTGGCGCCCGACAACGCCCGGCATTGGTGCCATCATTTCGCACCGCCGCAGCCCGGCATCTTCGCCGATTCGGACTGGGTGAAGTTCGGCCGGCGGGCGGGCATCGACCTGCGAAGCCTGCCCTACAGTTTCCTCGCGATGGAACGGCGACGGAAGGCGGAGCCGGAAGACACGGCGGCCGGTTTCGCGCGGGTGATCGGCGAGCCGCGCTGCTACAAGGGCTTTGCGAAGGTGCTGAGCTGCGAAGCCGGCGGGGTGAGCGAACGCATGCTGCAAAAGCGCGATTCGCCCGGGCTTTTCAAACAGTTTGGCCGGCCGGAAGGCGCCCTGGTCTGCCGCTGGACGCTCGCCGGGGAGAGAATCGTCGGCGGAGAGCTGTTGTCGCGCTTGACTCCCGGCGGCGGGATTTGAAACTTCACCTCCTCTCCCTTTCAATCCATGAGCCAACAAACCAACAAGGTTATCAAACGTCAGCGTCGCCTCGCCCTTCTCAAACGGCGGAAGCAGCAAGCCAAGCAGACCAGGGCGGCCAAGACCGCCAAGGCCTGAGGATGGCCAAAGACTTCCGGCCGCGGCCGTGCGCCGCGGCCTTTTTTTTCGGCGCCTTGCGCCACCGTGTCCGCCGATGATCAAAGTCAGTCTTGTTTCCCTCGGCTGCGCCAAGAATCTCGTCGACAGCGAGATCATGGTCGGACACCTGCACAGGGCGGGCATGGAGGTCGTCCCCGATGCGGCCGGCGCCGACGTCGTCATCGTCAACACGTGCAGCTTCATCGACTCTGCAAAGGAGGAGTCGATCGCGCATATTTTGGGGGCGCATGCGCAGGGCGGCCTCCGCAAACGGCGGCGGGAACAAAAACTGATCGTCGCCGGATGCATGGCCCAGCGGTTCGCAAAGGAGCTGCCCGCCGCGATGCCGGAGGTCGACGCATTCATCGGCCTCGACCAGATCACGCAAGTCGCGTCCATCATCAACGGGCTGGTCGGACGGCCGCAGGAGGGCGCGACGGCGCCCGAAAACTTTGTGACGCGCCGGTCCACCTTCATCCCGGATTTTGACACGCCGCGCTTCCGCCTCACCCCGCCCCATTTCGCCTACGTCAAGATCGCGGAGGGCTGCAATCACCCCTGCACGTTCTGCGTCATTCCGCAGATCCGGGGCCGCCACCGCAGCCGCACCGTGGACAGCGTCGTCGCCGAGGCGCGGCAGCTCGTCGCCGAGGGCGTCAGGGAGCTGAACCTGATCTCCCAGGATACGACCTTCTTTGGAATGGACACCTGGGACAGCCGGCCCAATCCGCGCACGCCCGTCGATTCCACGCGGGGCGCGGCGCTCACCACCCTCCTCCGCCGGCTGCAGGGCATCGACGGCGAATTCTGGGTGCGCCTGTTGTACACGCATCCCGCGCACTGGAGCGACGAACTCATCCGCACGATCGCCGCCTGCCCGAAGGTCGCCCGCTACGTCGACATGCCGCTGCAACATATCAGCGACCGGATGCTCGATGCGATGCAGCGCGAGACCGGCGGAAACGCCATCCGCGACCTCGTCAAACGCATCCGGGCCGGAATCCCCGGGATCGCACTGCGCACAACCTTCATCGTCGGGTTCCCCGGCGAGACCGCGGCCGACGTCGACGAATTATGCGATTTCATCCGGGAGACGCGTTTCGAGCGCCTCGGGGTGTTCCGCTACTCGCAGGAGGAGGGAACGAAGGCGGCGAAGCTCGCCGGCCAGGTCACAAAAAGGGAGAAGGAACGGCGCTGGAACAAGGTGATGGCGCTGCAGAAGGAGATTGCCGCGGAGATCGGACGCAGCTGGACCGGTCGCACGATCAAAGTTCTCGTGGAGAAGCCGGGGGTCGCCCGCGGGGAGGCGGACGCCCCGGACATCGACGGCCGGATCTTCGTGCCCGCCGGCCTTCCTCCCGGCAGGTTCGCCGAGGTGACCATCACCGGCTCGCGCGACTACGACCTGCTGGCGCTGCCGTAGGGGTTCCGGACGCCGGCTACCGCGCCCACCAGGTCTTCACGGCCTCGACGGCCTGATGGACCAGGGGCGGAATGTTGCCTATGGCCTCGTGGATCTGCGGCAGATGATGGACGGCCAGCCAGAAGAGCAGGACGACGAAGCCAAAGCCGATGAGGACGTCGATGGCGTGGACGAACGGCGGCGCCCAGAGGGGTCCGCCCGCGGCGTTCCAGTAGCAGGCGCGGCGCAGCGCCTTGAGCGGCCAGACCAGGAAACTGTAGGCGATGAACAGCACGATCGCCGCCGCCCAGACCGCGACCCCTGCCGGTAGTTGTATTCCGTATACAGTGCCGGTCGCAAGCAGCGACACCAGCGCGAATATCCAGACCAGCGCGATGACGGTGCGGAGCAGCGAGACGAACGGAAGCACGAACCACGCGCCAAATCCGGGCTGGACACCCGGCCGCCAGCCGCAGGCATGCGCCCGCATTTCGTTGCGGAACGACCGGCGCCAGGAGCGCATCTCGTGATGGAACCTCCTCCGCCATTCGCGGTGGGCGTGCTTCTCCCCAAAGGTCTTCATCCCCTCGTAATAACCCTCCTTGGCCCGGCGTATGAATTCCTGCGCAGTGAGGGGCGGCCCCCGGGCCGCGGACTTCTCCTCCGGCGTCCGCGCCGTGGGCAGGAGGACGATCAGGACCAGGTAGGCCACGAACCCCACGCCCCAGAACAGGGTCAGCAGCACGAAGACGAGGCGGACAAGCGCGACGTCGATGTTGAAATAGACCGCAAGGCCGTTGCAGACGCCGGGGCTCACCCAGCCCTCCGGGATCTTGTAGAGGCGCCGGACCGGCTGCGCCGCATGGGAATCCGCGCCCCCGGCTTCCGGACGGGCGCCGCCCGGCGCCGCGTTTGCCGCCGTCGCCGCGGCGCCCGGGACCGCGCCGGCGTCCGCCGAGGGATCCTCAACCGGGCCCATCTCCTCGAGAATTTGTTCGACCTCCCTCGCACCCACGACCGTCTTGTACGCGCCCAGCGCGGCGCGGCATTTCTCGGCGATGGCCTGCTCGATGTCGGCGATGATTTCGTCCCTGTCGGGATTTCCCTCGAGCCGGCGGGAGGCGCCGTCGAGGTAGGTGCGCAACGCGTCGTAACCGCCCTCCTCGAGCTGGTAGGCGTTGCCGTTGAGATTGATCGCGATGACCTTGTTCATGGGTGCGGATGGGTAAACGGTTCAGGGGGCGGGCGGCTGGCCGAGGCTCTTCACGGTGCCGCTGATCTTCTGCCAGTATTCGGAAAGCTCATACAAGCGCCCGCGTCCGAGGTCCGTCAGCCGGTAGTATTTCCTCGGGGGCCCGGCGTCGGACTCCTTCCATTCGTAGTCCAGCAGCTTCTCGCGGCGCATCTTGCTCAGGAGGGGATACAGCGTGCCCTCCTGGGTGGCGAATTCCGTCCCCTTGAGCTGCCGGAGGATGTCCGCGACATAGACCTTGTCGGCTGCGATGATCTTCAGGAGCAGGAACTCCAGCAGTCCCTTCCGGATCGGGGTGAATTTTTCGTTGAGGGCCATCGGTGTTGTCTTAGCAAGCTACCTTTATTAGCGAAGGTAGTTGGGTTGCCAAAGGCGTCAAGTGAAATTTACTCAGACGAATCTTCGTTTCAAAAACCTCGCGGTCGCGGTGCAAAACCGCCGATCAAGCCTCTCCCCGGCCGAAAAACCGGGCCTGCATCGTCAGAATCCGGTCCCAGCTCGTGTCTTTTCCAACCTCCGCCTCTACGAAACCACCTTTCAGGTCTCACTGCTCGTCCCAAATGGCGCCAGCCATTTGCTCAGGAAC
>PMKA01000424.1 GCA_003157575.1 Opitutia bacterium | reverse complement strand
CGGATTCCCAGCCGCCGAAGACGAACAGCCGCGATTTGTCCAGGCCGGGGATGCCCTGGATCGCCCCGGCCAGGGCGGAGGCGATTTCCGCAGACTCCGCAAATCCGCTTGCCGGGCCGTCGAGGGCTATGAGCTCAAAGGGCGCCTTCTGGGCCACGGTCATCATGACCTGTTGAAGCTTTGCCCTGGGTCCGACGCAAACGAGCCAGACCTTGCTCCCCGGGTTTTGTTTCGAGAGATTTGCGGCTTCGAAAAGCGCGTGACCGGCCCATGGATCGAGGACCGCGGGCAGCATCAGCTCATTCTTCAGGGAGGGACCGGTGGGAGTCGCGACCGGCTCAAGGGTCTGCAGGGGATCAGGCACAACGCTGCCGCAGACGACGATTTGGTAGGGAACGGGCATGAGATTTATGGAGCGATTGGTGAAGATGAGATGACGGGTGTCGAACGATAGGCGGGCGATTGGAGGCAGGCGGGCGGAAAGAGGCGGGTAGTGAGTAGAAGGGAGCGCGGACTGCGGACAAGTCGATATTTGGGCGCATGTCGACTTAGGAGGACGATCCCGGCCGGCGATGCAAACCCGTGCGGCCAGGACTGGAGCATGTTGCGCCTTCTTGCGCGGTCCTTCGGGAACATGCCCGCCTTTGCCGTTGAGAATGATGCTGGGGGATGACCGGTCACGCCCCGGACTTTTTCGGCCGGACGGATTCCCATGCTGCGAGAATCCGGTCGCACGTGCGGTTGAATTTATCGTCCACTTTGCGGCGGGCCGGATCAGCGTCGTACCAGGCGATTGTATCCTCCACGCCGCGACTGAACGGGATGCGGCAGACAAAGTCCGGGACGAGCCGCCTGATCTTGCTGTTGTCGAAAACCATGCTCTGGCTCTTGTCCCCGAGCAGGCCGGCGCCCCAATCGGGATCATAGGCGGCAACGATGTCGGACGGAACGTGCACAATGAGCGGCTCGGCTCCTGCGGCGCGGGCGACCAGTCCAAAGATCTGGTTCCAATTCAACAACTCGTCGGAGGTGATGTGAACCGCCTCGCCGATCGCGTGAGAGTTGCCCAGCAATCCGACTAGGCCGACGGCGAAGTCACGGTGATGAGTGAGGGTCCAGAGGGACGTGCCGTCACCGTGCACGATGACCTTCTGTCCGCGGCGCATGCGGTCGATCGTCGTCCAGCCGCCGTCAAGCGGAACGGCCGTGCAGTCGTACGTGTGCGATGGACGCACGATTGTGACGGGATACTTTTCCTCGCGATAGGCGCGCACGAGCCGCTCCTCGCAGGCGATCTTGTTTCTCGAGTACTGCCAGAAAGGATTGTCGAGCACGGTGGATTCCGTGACAGGGAGAGAGGCGGGCGGCGTCTGATAGGCGGACGCCGAGCTAATGAAGACGAACTGTCGGGTCCTGTTGCGGAATAGTTCGAGATCGGCCTCGATGTGTTCGGGTGTGAACGCGATCCAGTCGACGACGGCGTCGAAGGACAGGCCTTCCAGCGCCCCGCGGGCGGAGCGCGGGTCGCGCGCGTCGCAGTGGAGAACCCGGGCGCCCTCCGGTACAGGGCGTCCCGACTGCCCCCGGTTCAGCAGATAGAGTTCGAGGCCCCGCTCGATCGCCAGTTTCGAACACGCCGAACTGATGACTCCGGTGCCGCCGATGAAGAGGACTTTCATTCGGTGGAGGCTGCAATCTCCGCGATGGCTTGGCAACGCGAATGGATCGCGCCCGGACGGGGACTGGCAGGGAATGTCCGGCGCCAACTTAATCTTGAGCCTGTCGCGGGGATGGGACTAGACTCGGCCCCAGTCGCTCAGAGCTGTAGTCAACCTGTTTCCCCATGACTTATCCAACTCCCACCCCAACAGAAAAGAAATTCCCGACGGCGGCGGTTATCATCGCGCTTCTAGTCATCGCCGTTGTAGTTGTTGCTTCACTACTCAACACGAAAACCCGGAAGCTGAATGACCAGATCGCCAAAACCCAGGCCGAGGTCGTCCAGGCGAAGAACGAGGCGGTAGGGTTTCAGGCGCAGCTGGATGAATCCAAGGCCGGGGCCTCAAGGCTCCAGACGCAGCTGGACGAGTCCAGGGCGGGCGCCTCAAAGCTCCGCGCCCAGCTGGATGATGCCATGGTTGATTCGGCCAAGCTCCAAGCGCAGTTGGACGAGTCCGATGCCGGAGGGGCGAAGCTTCAGGCCCAGCTGGATGAATCGATGGCCGAGGCGGCCAGGCTCCAGACGGAGCTGGATGAAGCCAAGGGCGTATGCGCGACGCTTCAAAAGCAGGTGGATGCCGGCAAGGCCGTGTCGGCCCGGTGCCAGGAGCAGTCGAAAGCCGACAAGGCGCAGATTGCGGATCTTCAGACGAAGCTGGACCAGGCGAAGATCGATATCGCGAAACTTCAGCCGAAGCCGAAGAAATGACATCCTGTCCGTGTCGGCCCGAGCAGAAGGTTTGCGATATGGGCGCCATCGGGTGGCGTCCGGCGGTGGTCGGTTTTGACTCTTGATCTCCGGTCAGCCCGGCGTGGGGCGGCCCGGGGCGATCACTGCGCAGCGGGATCGTCGATCTTGCGGATGCGCAGGAGGTGCCGTCCGCCTTCGAACGGCGTATCGAGCCACACGCGGACAATCGCCAGCGCAAGCTCCAGGGAAACCGTGCGAGCCCCCAGCGAAAGGACGTTGCCATCGTTGTGGGCGCGGTTCCAGACAGCGGTTTGCTCACTCCAGCAAACGCCGCACCGGATGCCGGGCACACGGTTTGCGACGATTGCCTCGCCGTTGCCCGAGCCGCCAAGCACGATGCCGCGCTCATATTCGCCCCGTGCGACAGCCTCCGCAACGGGGCGGATGAAGTCCGGGTAATCGCATGCGGTGTCGGAATCCGTCCCGAAGTCGCGCACCGTGTGACCGGCGGCGAGCAGCGTGGATTTGATGGCTTCCTTGTAGTGGAAGCCGGCGTGGTCGGATCCGATTGCGATGCTTTGTGTGCTCATGCGTGGAACGAGGATGGCAGTTGACTATGGGCTGCCAAGGCGGGCGTCGTTGCGGTCGATAGTCCAGCACTGGTTGAAGTCGGCAACCCCATTTTTTGCGTTGTGACGGGAGGCTTGTGCCGGGGTCTGCCGGCCGGGTCGGTCCTTTGTGCGACGGGCCGGTGGATATCCTGTTTGTTCTGCGATAGGCGTGATTTTGCCTCGCCCCCGGCGAAGCAGATCTAGAGACTTCGGGGTGTTGACATGAAGATAAGCATTCTGAGCGATGGAGGATGGGGCACCGGTTTGGCGGTGCTTCTTTGTCACAACGGCCATCAGGTGACCATGTGGGGGCCCTTCCCTGAATATCTTGCCGAGATGGCGCGGACGCGGCGCAACGACAAGTTTCTGAAAGGCGTGGCGCTGCCTGAGGCGCTTGAATTCGAGCCGGATCTCGCTCGCGCATGTACGGGGGCGTCGATCCTGATCTTGGCGGCGCCGAGCCAATATATGCGCAGCCTCCTGGAACGGCTGAAGCGGCTGCCGCGGGCCGGCGATCTTATCTACTTGAACGTGGCGAAGGGAATCGAGGTTGGCACGTGTAAACGGATGAGCGAGCTCGTGGAGGAGATCTTGGGCGGAGTGCGCTATGTTGTCTTGTCTGGCCCGAGCCACGCGGAGGAGGTTGGCCGCCTGGTGCCCACGGCGGTGATGACCGCATCGAAGGATGAGGATGCGGCGCGGACGATCCAGCAGGCGTGCATGAATGAGTTTTTCCGCGTGTACACCTCGGACGATGTTGTGGGAGCGGAGCTGGGCGGATCGTTGAAAAACGTCCTGGCTCTGGCCGCGGGCGTGCTGGATGGCATGGGCATGGGCGACAACACCAAGGCCGCCTTGATGACCAGGGGAATTGTTGAGATGGCGCGATTAGGGCAGGCGTTGGGGGGGCGGGCGGAGACGTTCTCCGGGCTTAGCGGGATCGGCGATCT
Source organism: Opitutia bacterium (assembly GCA_003157575.1). Taxonomy (GTDB): domain Bacteria; phylum Verrucomicrobiota; class Verrucomicrobiia; order Opitutales; family Opitutaceae; genus Fen-1467. Next base: position 506 of record PMKA01000424.1, on the reverse strand, counting down.
CATCGTCACCTGCATGAGCCGCCACAGCCGCAACCGGCACGTGGGAGAAGAATTGGGCAGGGGAAGAAAGCTGGAGGAGATCCAGCAGGAAATGGGGATGGTTGTCGCAGAGGGCGTGAAGACTGCCAGCAGCGCGTACGAACTGGCGCGGCGCGTCGGCGTGGAGACGCCGATCATCGATGAAGTGCATGCGGCTCTTTATGGGAACAAGGATCCGCGGCAGGCGGTGCGCGATCTGATGCTGCGGGATGCCAAGCCGGAGTTGCATTCTCGTTAGAAGGTGTTCCCCCTTCCGACCCTGTCTGCCTCGGGGTGGCGGCTGACGGAGACCGGGATCGCGCGGCACGGCCGCCTCGGATCGTGACTTGGCGCGGGACAATATGATATTCACTTTTTTTGGGTGCTGCTCAACGAGCACCAATTCCATAGGCAGTGGCGAGTTGGCGCTGAACGATGAATTTACAGATTCACTTTGGCTGCCTGGGGACAGGCACCTGCATCCGAAC
>PMKA01000498.1 GCA_003157575.1 Opitutia bacterium | reverse complement strand
CACGATTTCAACAACATGCTCGCGATCATCCACGGATACGCGGAGCTCGGGCTCAGCCGGGTGGGGGATCAGGACGAGAAGTTGCGCAAATACCTGCGCGAAGTCCACGGCGCCGCGCAGCGGGCCTGCGGACTGGTCCGCCAGATTCTCATCTTCAGCCGCAAGACGGAGGTTCATTTCACGCTTGTCAGCCTCCAGCAGCTGGTCCGCGAGCTCGCGGCGCTATTGGGGGAGACCTTCCCGCGCACCATCGCGATCGACCTGGATCTCGACGACACGCTGCCCGATCTGCGCGGGGACCAGAATCAGCTCCAGCAGGTGATCATGAATCTTTGCGTGAACGCCCGCGACGCGATGCTTGCCGGCGGAACGCTGTCCATCTCGCTGCGACGCGTGCCCGGCCAGAGCCTGCAGCGGTTCAACGCCGATCCGACCCTGTTTTATGCATCCCTGGAGGTGAGCGACACGGGAATCGGGATGTCTCCGGAAGTCCAGGCGCGCATCTTCGAGCCGTTCTTCACAACAAAGCAGGCGGCCGGGGGCACCGGCCTGGGCCTGGCTGTGGTGTACGGCATCATCCTAAATCACTTCGGATTCATCGATGTGCGGAGCAAGCCTGGACACGGGAGCACGTTCAGCGTGTTCCTTCCGCTCACCTCGGCCAAGGCGGGAATGCCCGCGCTCGCGACGACGTTCGGAGAGTTTCCCGCGGGCACCGAGTCGGTCCTGGTTGTGGAGGACGAGCAGAGTCTGCGCGGACTGCTCACCATGGTGCTCGTACAGAAGGGATACAAGGTCCAGTCGGCCTCCGACGGCCTGGCGGCGGCGGAGCTGCTGGTATCGGGCGCGACGCAGTTCGATGTCATCCTGCTCGATTTCAACATGCCGGGGATCGACGGTATCGAGGTGTTCAAGACGGTGCTCCGCACCCGCCCGAACGCAAAGGTGATCGTGATCAGCGGGAATCTCAGCGTGGAGTCCAGGGCGGAGTTCACCAAGCTCGGGCAGAAGGAATTCCTTGAAAAACCATTCCGGCTTGAGGACATCGGGCAGCGCATCCGCCGGGTTCTCTCGCCCCCGTCGCCATGAGCCCATTTTCGAACGTCGGCCGGCCCGGGCGGAATAACCGGGCCGAATGCGGGACCACCGCTTCAAGAAACGGGCGGCAGTGTCGATATGCCTCTCCGGGCAAACTCGGGCGATCCTCGCATAAGGACCGTTATGTGCACGATCATGCGCAAACATTCCGCCATGCACGGGGTCATGGATGGGTTTCTGCGCTGCTCTTTCTTTCTGGGGGTGTTGACGTTTGCGTCGGAGGCGACGCCACGGGCGCACGAGCCGCTGCCATGTCCGGCCGAACGTTTGCCGGAAGGCGATGTGTCTTCGCTTTACCTTCCGGTGATCGGGCCGCCGCCGCTGCGGTTTGCTCAGGCGCCTCCTCCTCCGGATCTGTCAACGCATCCTGCACCGGTGGCGCCACCCCGGCCAGCGGTGACGGAAGAAATTGCCGCAGCAAACACGGCTTCTACCAAGTCCGTCGCAACGCCCCAAGGCGTCGTGACGGAGCAAGACCAGACGATTCCAACCGAGGTCAACCCGGCGGCATCGGGCGCGCCGGTCAAGGGACCAGGGAACAAAGAGCCGCAGGCTCTCCTGCCTGATGACACCCAACGCGAAACCCGGCCGGAAGAGGTTCTTCCGTTCTTTCAGTTCCCGGGCTCGGGCGGCACAACGATTGTCGTGCCCCCCGCCGCAACCTCGCAGGAACCGACGCGATTGCCGGTGAGTTCCGCCGTCTATCGCCAGAGATAAACCTTATGATGATTCTGTTTCGCACTCGACGCTGGGCCGGTCCGCTGGTGGCAGCGGGCCTGGTCGTGATCGGATGGGGGGCGGCTTTGCGCGGCGAACCGGAGAACCCGGTCCCCGCCGCCGCGACGGGCGCCCCGCAGCCTCCGCTGGTGGCGGAGCGCGCGTCCGACGCGGCAAAGATGTCCATCTCCGGAGCGCCGGATGAAATCCAGAGTCTCTTCAATCTCGGCGCCTCCTATGTCAGCCTCAAGGAGTACTCCGCGGCAGAGGTTGTCTATCAGCAGATTTTGCGGCATGCCCAGGTGAGGGACAAGGACCAGCGAAGCGCCCTTCTGGAACTTGCCAAGGTGTACCGGATGGAAGGGGCGACGACCCGGGCGGTGGCGTGTTACGAAAAGTTCCTGAAGAGTTTTCCGGACGATCCGGCGGGACCGATGGTCTATCTCGATCTCGGCAGGGCGTTGCGGGCGCTCGGCACCTTTCATCTCGCCCTTTCTAGCTTTTATAGCGTCATCAATTCGACAATGAAGCTGCCGGCCGAGGGTTTTGAACAGTACCGGACCCTCGCGAAGACGGCCCAGTTCGAGATTGCGGAGACCCATTTTCAGGAAGGCGAGTTTGAGGAGGCCAGCAAGTATTTCTCCAGGCTGCAGCTGCTGGACCTGGCCCCGGCGGACCGGTCGCGCGCGCAGTTCAAGGCCGCCTATGCCCTGGTGCTCGCGAAGGATCATGCGCAGGCGGCGGTGGCCCTGCGTGTGTTTCTCGACCAGAATCCGGACGATGAAAATGTGCCCGAAGCCCGTTATCTGCTTTCCGTTGCGCTGCAGCGGCTGGGGCACGACCAGGAGGCTTTTGACGCAGCCATTGCGCTGCTGAAGGCCGAGAAGGCGCACATGGCGACCGACCCGCGGCGGTGGAGCGACTGGCAGCGGCGCACGGGCAACCAGATCGCCAACGGGTTTTACGACCAGGGCAACTATTGGAGCGCGCTCGTGATCTATGGAGCTCTTGTCGCGCTGTCCGAGCAGGAGCCTGCGTGGCGGCTTCCGGCGCTTTACCAGTCCGGGCTATGCTATGAACGCCTCCGGCAATACGATCGCGCGCGAGAGGACTACCAGAAGGTGGTCGAGGCGTGTGCGGCCCCGGCTCCCAAGGACCAGACGGCGGACGGGATGGCTGACATCTCGCGCATGGCCTCGTGGCGCCTCCAACAACTCACGTGGATGGAAAGTCTCGACGTTCAGACCAATCTCCTGTTTCATGCCGTCTCCTCTCCACCCCATGCCCCATCCGAATCCACTGCAAAACCATCGCAAGTTGTGCGATGAATTGTATCAGCTTGCGCTGGAGGAAAACCGGTTCCTCAAGGAACAAGGGCGGCTGCCTTCGGCTGAACTCATTGAACGCAAACAGAAGCTGCTGGCGCGACTGGACGAGTCGCTCGCGGCGCTGCGCGCGGTGCCCCACGCCGAACTTGGTTCGGCTGAAGATCACGAGGTGGCGGAGCAGACCAAGACTCGCATCCTCCAGTTTCTGCATCTGGATCGCGAGAATGAGCAATTGTTGCTCAGGCACAGTCTGGCGCCGCGGCCCCCGCCGGCCCCGGCTGTTGCGACTGCCACGCATTTGGAGCGGACCTACCAGCAGGGTGGGAAGAGCTAGCAGGGCCTGTCGGGCTTCGCCCTCCCTGTCTCCGCCAGGCTCCGACGCGGCCCGTCAGGATTCAGTGGCCACGCCGTGGCTCTCTGAGCGAAGGCGGGCACTCTCGCAAACAAACGGCGGACGCCGTTTGGCGGGGAGCCGCACCTGTATCCGCCTTCCTGGGCAAAGGTGCCTGTACGCTCCTCGCGTTTTTTGTCGCTGGACGGGGGAGTGCGGCGCGTTGCCGCAAGATATCCAGGCAAAAAAAGAGGCGCCCGGGCGGGCGCCTCTGAAAATTGAGACCGTAGAAATCGGGTCGCAGGCGATGTCGGCCGTCGCCTGCAAACTTGGTCCTACTGCTCGAACTGCTTCTCCATATCCTGGAGTTCCTTTGACTCGCGCTTGCTCTGCCAGATGGCCCAACCGATGGCCACGGCGCACAGCAACGCGATGAACAGTCCCGCGATGCGGCTGACGGTGCCGGTGATAAGATTGTACTTAATGACCAGGCCGAGCGCGAGCAGGCTGACCNNCATCACCTTGATCAGCGGATTGACGGCCGGACCTGCGGTATCCTTGAGCGGATCGCCAACGGTGTCGCCGGTGACCGCGGCCTTGTGGGCCTCGGAACCCTTGCCGCCGTAGTTGCCGTCCTCGATGAGCTTCTTTGCATTGTCCCAGGCGCCGCCGGCGTTCGCCATGAACACGGCGAGCAGCTGGCCGACGACGATCATGCCGGCGAGGAAGCCGCCNNCCGCCGAGCGCCTGCGTGCCGAGAAGAAATCCGACCGCGAGCGGGGTGAGAATGGCGAGGAATGCGGGGCCGATGAGCTCCTTCTGCGCGGTGGTGGTGCAGATGTCGACGACCCTGCCGTAATTGGGCTTCTTCTTGCCCGTCCAGATGTCGGCGTCGCGGAACTGTTCGCGGCATTCCTTCACGATGAGGAAGGCGGCGCGGCCG
>PMKA01000318.1 GCA_003157575.1 Opitutia bacterium | reverse complement strand
GCATTCGATGGCTGGTTGCACTTGTCTTTTTTAGCCAGTCGTCGTCACGAGTTTTTCGAAGAGCTTTGTTACCGATTTCGTGCCGGTAGTTTCGTCGCTCCGCAGATTGCGGTCACTCTGGGGCTGCTTCACGGTTACACCGCTCGACCTTTCTTTGAGTCCGTTTTGGATGAGCCGACGTTACGAGGTCATCCGAAGCAGGCAGTTTCGGCCCATCGAGTTTTGTTGCGTCTCGACGCGCAGCCAGCACATGACATCTCCGTTGAGGCTTGGCGCGATTTGGAGCATGATGACGCGATGATTGCAGACAAGGTTGTGGCAGCACATTGGGATTTTGGTCGAGCAGAGTATGAAGACGTGGGCTAACAAATCGCTGCANNGTTTCAACGTGAAACGAGACAGGCTGCAAACCAAGCCGCGCAATAACTGTTAGGAATTGTTCGCGCTTATGTGACAAAGATTCATCTTTGGCATGCACTGGAAGCATGAGGGCAAGATGTATTATGATGAGTTGCCAGCCGACTCAAAAGAAGATGCGGCGTTATATTTTATAGACAATAAGCGCGACGATGTTGCTTTGGTTAAAGTTGAACCGATAGGTCCAGATGATTGCGGCGTTCGAGAGTTTGCACATTCGCCACTTTCGCCTTTTGATCCTTTGAAGGCACGTCGCAGAACAGACAAAGATGAGGATGCCAGATGACCACGAGGTTTAGTTTCACATTTGAAGTGCGACAAAAAGAGTTAGTAGTAGACCTCGTTCGGGGGGTGGATTCAACTGACCGTGCAGCAAGTAGCCGCCCGCTCAATGAATAAATTTTAACGGTCTTTCGCTGGCGTGACTTCTGTATTCAAGGTGTCCATGATATCGAGAAGTTCGATCTCAAAAATCAAGGTCGAATCGGGCGGAATGCCACCGGTGGCAACGTCACCGTAGCCGAGCGACGGGGGTATGTAGAGCTTGATCGTCCCGCCTTTGCCAATCTGTTGCACGCCCTCGCTCCAGCCGGGAATCACCGTGCCGATCTTGATGTCGAGCGGGCCAAGCGTGGGATCGGTGCGGTCGAACACCGTGCCATCCATGAGCCGGCCCACGTAATTCACCTTCACATACTGGTCCGGCTTGGGATGCGTCCCGTCGCCCGGCTGGAGAATTTCATAGCGCAGGCCGCTCGGCAGTTCGACGACGTTCTTGTTCTCCTTCAGTTTCTCAAAGAACGCCTTCGTCTCGTTGAGATTCTGTTCGCGGAGCTTGTTGATAAAAGCCTCCTGTTTCCCCTGCATGAAAGCCTTGATCTGCGGAACGATCTTGTCCGGATCGCAGGGCGCGTCCTTGCCCGCTGAAGCCGCGAGCAGTCCTTTCACGAGGAGGTCAACCTGGTCCTTGTTGAATCCAAGCTCGGTCAGGCCGAGCTCCTTGCCTATGAGCCAGCCGTACGTCTCGATGAGCTGCTGCTCGGAATAGACCGTCGCAGCAGGAGCGGCCGCGACGGCTGCTGGAGCGGCGGCCGCCGGCGCGTCCGGCTGTCCGGGACTCTTCACCTGGGGATCTTGAGCAGAGATCGTGACACACAAGCCGAGCGACAGGAGGCCGGCCGGGATCAATTGGGAGCGATTCATGGATACAATGTTTGATTTCTAAGGTGAGGACCGACTGCGGGCGGATATTGCCCCTAAAAGTGGATCGAAATGACATCCCTCCCGCCGAAATGCAACCCCTTAGCGCTCGGCCCGCGCTCCCCGCCCACGCCCATCCCTGCGCCACCCGTGCGCTGATCCCGCACCGCCTGCAACTCCGGTCTTTTGTTTCCGACCCCGATGGTCCAGACTGCCCGTCTTCGTCCGCGAGGATTTCCGCTTTCCATGCAACCCGACCAATTTTGGTGCAGCAACGACGGCCAGATTCTTTCAACCAAGGCAAAGAACGCCACCACGCTTTCTCTCAGCCTCGCCTTCTGGCCGCGCAATCCGGCCGAGCTCGAGTTCATCCTCGCTCACAAGAAGGAAATCCATTTCACCGAACGGAGCACCCTCGCCCGGGTCGGGATTGAGATGATCACCTCGGGTGAGCCCCGGCTCGACCGCAACCGCCTCATCCTCGACACCGATGCATTTCTCTTTGACGCCAGCTTTCCCGACGCCCCCTTCTGGAAGAAGCTGCTGCGCCCGGGCACTCCGGTCGGCCGTCTTTTCTACGCCCCTGAGTCAGCCAAGCTGACCACCAACGAGATCTGGGAGGCGGTCAAAGAGAACCGACTCAAGCTGCCCAACACGATTTCCATCGACCGCCTGGGACGTGTTTTTTTAACGCCGCACAAGGTGCAATATACGCTCAGTCCGCGGCTGCAGCGGCCGGAATTCGAACGGCTGATCAATGGCGACGCCGGCCGGAGCTACCTCGACAAGGTGCAGCTCCGCCACGACGTCAGCACCCTGTCGGTGCCCCCGCGCTCCGGTCTGCTGACCAGCTGTTCGATGTACCTCAAGGAGCACTTCGTCGTGCTCAACCGCGGCGAGGGCAATTTCGGGATCCATTGCGGCGCCATCCTGCTCGATCCCATTTCAACCTTCGGGACGAATGTGATGCTCGAGATCTACAACAGCGGCGACCAGCCCGTCGTTAACCCCGTGGTTTCCGTCGAGGTTTTCCGCGCGCCTGCCCCGGCCGACACGGAGGTCAAGACGCTCGAAAAGAAACGCCTGCGCCTGTTCGCCGCCGCCGCCGAATTGTACGGCGAGCTGGAGAAGAACCCGCCCCGGGACAGCACTGGCGAGCCGCGTCCGAAAACCCGCATCACCGTCAAGGGCCAGAATGCGCTCATGGACAATCACTCGACGTTCCTGAATTCGAGTGACTTCGCCAGCCCGCGCGCCCAGCCGGCCGGAGAACAGTCCGCCCGTAGTTTTCGCACGTTGATCCAGGCGCTCGATCATGCGCCGGACAACGCCGACACGCTCCTGGTCGACTATTTTCCAAACCTGATGGAACACGTCGAGCTCCTCACCCGCATCCCGGAGCTCAAGCTCAAACGCATCATCTTCCGGCAGCCGTCGCGCACACACGGGTTCTTCCTCTCCGGCGAGGCCCACGCGCGGCTCGACACCTACTTCAACATCAATCTCGACGTCTATTGGTACAACGGCGACCTGAAGGAAATCTACCTCCACACCTACAAGAAGGGCCACGGGTTCTTCATCCGCGAGGAACTGGGCAAGCTGTTCCAGGAATCGACGATCCTTGCGATCTACGGCTCGGCGGTCGAGGTGGGCTCCGACCAGACGGCCAGGATCGCCGCGCTCATCGGAAAGCTCACGGAATTCATCGGCCCGAAGGTGGGGATTCTGACCGGCGGAGGCGGCGGCGTCATGCGTCTCGCCACCGACCAGGCGCGCAGGAACCAGGCGCTCACGGGGGCGTGCTTCCTGGAGCTTGAGGCGCAGCAGCCGGAACTCGGCGTCGACTTCTTCAACACGTTTCAAGACACCTCGCGCCACAACCGGCAAAAGTGGTTTGAAGTCGCCGATTTCTGCATCTTCAACGTGGGCGGCGTGGGCACGCTCGAGGAGATCGGCATCGAAATGTGCAACCTGAAGCTCGGAATTCGGCCGCGTGTTCCCTACATTTTCTATGGATCGGGTTACTGGACCGACCTGAGAAAACAGATCCGCGAGATGATCCGCACCGGGCGCACCCCGGCCTGGATGGGCGACTATATTCTCTTTTCGGACGATCCCGACGAGGTCGTCGCCTTCTACCGCAAAACCCTGCAGGTGTTGTAAACCCGCACGCCTGGTTTCATCGCGGTCAATTCCCCAACACCATCGGCGCCGGAAGTTGCACCAGTTCGCCCGTGTTGGTGTCCTCGACGATCAGGCTCCCGGTCGAAACCGCAGTCCGGGGATTGAGTTCGACGACCGTTCCCTGGATCTGCCGCATCTGCCCTGATGTTGTTGCAGTAACCGAAATGTTGCCGCCCTTGTGCGGCGAACCTGAGGTGACAGGAAGGGATGTGTCGGCATTCCTGCTGGCGGAGCTTCGCATCCGGGCGATTAGCCCGATCATCCGGGCCTGATCGGTTGAACCTACGGCAGGTATATTCATGGTGGCCAAGTTCATCATTCGGCGCATGACCGGAAACTCCGAGGAAATTGTCGTGAGGTTGATTCTCCATGATCCCGGTGGGGAATTCGCCCTAGGCTTGCCCTGGCGTGCGCCAGCCGCTCAACTTGAACGCCTGCCTTTCACACCCTTCTGCCATGCCTCTTCCTGCTCGAATCCTTGTTGTCGGCTCCGGTGGACGCGAACACGCCCTCGTCAAAGCCTGTCTCGCCTCGCCGGGCCGCCCCCGGGTCATCGCCGCCCCCGGCAACGGCGGCATCGCACTGGAGGCGCCCTGCTTCCCGGTCGCGGCTGACGACGTGCCTGGCATCGTCGCCCTCGCGCAACGCGAAAAAATCGACTTTGTGATCGTCGGCCCCGAAGTCCCCCTTTCCATCGGCCTCGTCGACGCACTCCTCGCAGCCGGTATTCCCGCCTACGGTCCGAAGCGGGACGGCGCCCGGCTCGAGGCGTCCAAGATCTTCACCAAACAGCTTCTGCAGAAATACCGCATTCCGACGGCGCCCGCCGCCATCTTCACCGAGGTGCCCCCTGCGCTCGCCTATCTTCGCACGCGTCCGGTCCCGATCGTTGTGAAAGCGGACGGCCTGGCCGCCGGCAAGGGCGTGATCGTCGCCCAAACCGCGGCCGAGGCCGAGACTGCGGTCCGGGACATGCTCGAAGGCGGCATTTTCGGAGAAAGCGGTCGCCGCGTGCTGATCGAGGACTGCCTTTTCGGCGAGGAGACGTCGATCCACCTGATCGTCTCCGGCAGCGATTACCTGCTGCTTCCCATCGCCCAGGACCACAAGCGCGCCGGCGACAACGACACGGGGCCCAACACCGGCGGGATGGGGACCTATTCTCCTGCCGAGGTCGTCACCCCGGATCTGCTGGCGCGCATCGATCGCGAAATATGCCGCCCCTCGGTCGACGCGATCGCCGCAGAAGGAATCGATTTTCGCGGCACCCTTTTCATCGGCCTGATGCTGACCACGGAAGGACCCCAGGTGCTCGAATACAACACCCGCTTCGGCGACCCGGAGACGCAGGTCATCCTGCCGCGGCTCGCAACGGACCCCCTGGCGCTGATGTGGGCGGCCACCCGGGGCCGTCTGAGTGGAATCAAGCTCGAGGTGAAGCCCGATTACGCACTGTGCGTCGTCGTCGCTGCGCGGGGTTATCCGGGTCATTACCCGAAGGGAGAGTCCATCACGCTTCCCCCGGTGCTCCCGCCGGAGACCTGGGTGTTCCACGCCGGCACGGCGCTCGACGCCCAGGGGAGACTCGTCTCCGCCGGCGGCCGTGTGCTTGGGATCTGCGCCTGCGCCAGCTCCCTGCGCGCCGCCTCCGACCGGGCCTATTCAGTCTGCGCCGGACTCAAGTTCGCCTCAAAGTATTTCCGAAACGACATCGGAGCCCGTCAGCTGAACCGGAAATGAATCCCTCTTCGCACCGCAGGAACGCGGATTCGTCGGGCCGATCCTTCGGTTTCTTGAGAAAAGGCGCGCTGCTGTTCCTCTTCAGCGTTCAGATTTCGCTCCAGGGCTTTTCCGCAGCCGGGCCCCTTGATCTCGGCCAGAACCTCTCCTACCTGCGTCTGCGCGGCCACCCTGACGACGTTCCTGCCCTGACCGAGGCGTGGAGCAGTCCGGCATTGATCCTCGACCTCCGCCATCCGGCCGCCGACGCCGCAAAATACATCCCCGCCAATCTTCCGGACAGGCCCGGCGCGAAGCCGTTGTTCGTCCTCGTCGGCCCGGCCACGCCCGCGGATGCGCTCGCCGCGCTTCGCGCCAGCGCACCCGGCATCATCACCCTGGGCCTGTCCGCGCCCGGCCTGACGCCCGATATACCGGTTGCGGTCAAACCCGGGGACGACCTCCGGGCCTTTGAGGCCTTCGATTCCGGAACCTCGCTTGAATCGCTCCTGAGCGAAACGATCGCCAAGACGCGATTTGACGAGGCCGCGCTCCTCCACGAACGGGCGCAGGAAGCAGGTGCTGCGGCTGCCACCGCCGCTTCAGCCGCAACAGCGGCGCCGCCGGCGTCGCCGCCCGGCCCTCCCGCCCCGGCCGCCGTTACACCGCCCGAACCGAAGGACGCGGTGCTGCAACGGGCCGTCCAGCTGCACCGCGCCCTCCTCGCACTCGGGAAACTGATGCGCAACTGATCGTTTCTTCCCTCGACAAACAGCGACTGCGTCTGCTTATTCACCCTCTTTGCGCATGGCCGGACCGGGACACATCCTTACCGTTTGCACGGCGAACATATGCCGCAGTCCGATGGCCGCGGGACTCCTCCAGCATTTTCTCGCAGGTCAGGGCGAACCCCTCAAATCGCTCCGCGTCGTCTCCGCGGGCATCGTTGCCCGCCGCGGCGATCCCATTTCACCGAACGCCGTCGTCGCGATGAAGAAGGTGGGCATTGACCTGAAGGACCACGTCAGCAGGCCGCTGACGCAGGAGCTGCTTGATGGCGCGTTGCTCGTGCTCTGCATGACGGAGGCTCATCGCGCGATGATCCAGCTTCAGTTCGACCCGGTGCCGGAGCACGTCTACCTGTTCCGCGAGTTCCTTCCCCGGCCGGCCGATCCGGAGGTCGACGATCCGTACGGCGGACCGCTCAGCGTGTACGAGTCGTGCCGCGACGGCCTCGTCGAGGCGGTGCCCGGCATCGTCAATTTCATCAAGACGATCATCCCCGCCTAGAATTCTGCCGGACCGCGCTTCCGACAGAATCCTGGCGTGTCTTGCATTGATCCCCGTTTTTCCCATAACGCCTTTCCTCATGCCGCTCAATGCCACTCCCCTCCGCCAGCTCGATCCCGAAGTGTACGCCGCAATAGCCGGCGAACTTGCGCGCCAGCAGAACCATATCGAGCTGATTGCCTCCGAGAATTTCACCTACCCGGCCGTGCTTGAGGCCCAGGGCAGCGTGCTCACCAACAAATACGCGGAGGGTTATCCGGCCAGGCGCTGGTACGGCGGCTGCGAGCAGGTGGACAAGGTCGAGATCCTGGCGATCGAGCGCGCCAAACGGCTCTTCGGCGCCGAACATGCCAACGTGCAGCCCCATTCCGGTTCCCAGGCCAACTTCGCCGTCTACTCGGCGGTGCTCCAGCCCGGAGACAAGGTGCTCGGCATGAACCTGAGCCATGGCGGCCACCTCACCCACGGCAACCCGGCCAATTTCTCGGGCAAGCTTTATCAGTTCTGTCAGTATGGAGTGCGCGAGGACAACGGGCTCATCGACTACGACCAGCTCGCCGAGGTGGCCCGGCGCGAAAAACCGAAGATGATCACGGTGGGCGCAAGCGCCTACTCGCGCACGATCGATTTCGCGCGGATGGGCGAGATCGCCCGCAGCGTGGGCGCGTACCTCTTCGCCGACATCGCCCACATCGCAGGTCTGGTCGTGGGCGGCGTTCATCCGTCGCCGGTTCCGCACGCCGATTTTGTCACCACCACAACGCACAAGACGCTGCGCGGGCCGCGCGGCGGCCTCGTCCTCTGCAAGGCGGTTCATGCAAAGGCGCTCGACTCCGCGGTCTTTCCCGGCGGCCAGGGCGGCCCGCTGATGCATGTCATCGCGGCCAAGGCCGTGTGCTTCGGCGAATGCCTCAAGCCCGAATTCAAGGTTTACGCGGAGCAGATCGTGAAGAACTCCAGGGCGTTCGCCGCGGCGATGGCTTCACGGGGCTACAAGATCGTCTCCGGCGGCACCGACAACCATCTCTTCCTCGTCGACCTCCGCACCAACCTGCCCGAACTCACCGCCAAGAAGGCGCAGGAAACCCTCGATCTCGCCAACATCACCTGCAACAAGAACACCGTGCCCTTCGAAACGCGCTCGCCCTTCCAGGCCTCCGGCCTCCGGCTCGGCACGCCTGCGGTCACCACCCGGGGCCTCGTCGAGGCGGACATGGACGAGATCGCCGCCTGCATCGATTCCGTCCTCCGGGCGACCGGCACGCCCCAGCAGGATGCCGTCGTTGGCGGGGTAAAGGACCGGGTCATCCGTTTCATGGCGCGATTCCCGCTGCCGTACAAGCTGTAGCGTCCCCCCCCGCTGCCTCGCCGCCGGCCCAAGCGTCATCCGGTGGGCCCGGCCGGCCGCCCCGCCCGTCATGTTCGAGCATCGCCGCGACAAACTGCTCCCGCGCCGGGAGTACTTCCGCCGCCTCGTCCGCCATGCCTTGCTCGGCTGCGGGATCATCATCGTGTGCCTTGGCATCGGGATGACCGGCTACCACGGCTTCGAAGGCCTCGGATGGCTCGATGCCTTCCTCAACGCTGCAATGATCCTCTCCGGCATGGGGCCCGTCGCGCCGGTCACGACCGCGGGGGGAAAACTCTTCGCAGGATGTTACGCGCTGTTTAGCGGCGTGGCCTTCCTGACCACCGTCGGCATCCTGCTCGCGCCGGTCGTGCACCGCGCCCTTCACCGGTTCCACCTTGAGGACCGGCATCTCGACCAGTAGCGGCATCCCAGAGGGCCATGGCGGACAACCGACCCGCCGGCGAGACTGAAACTTCGGTTGCGCCCGACGGTTCCGCCGCTACCGTAATCCCCTTTCCAATCAACGTGACGACCTCCGCCCCAGCCCCCGCCTCCAGGCCCCTCTCGCTGGGCGTCATCTTCCTCACGCTCTACATCGACCTCATCGGGTTCTCGATCTCGTTCCCCCTGATCCCGAAGATGCTGACCTTCTACCTGGCGAAGGAGGGAAACGACGGCGTGCTCGGCTGGCTTGTGCGGCACGTGGAGGCGCTCGCTCCGCCGTCAGGCCGGGATCCGCTCCTCGTCGCCGCTCTCGTCGGCGGCGTGCTAAGCGCGGCCTATTCCCTGCTCCAGTTTCTTTTTGCCCCGTTCTGGGGCGAACGCTCCGACCGCATCGGCCGGCGGCCCGTCCTTCTGCTCACCGTGGCCGGCACCGCGTTGAGCTACCTGTTGTGGGCCTTCAGCGGGTCCTTCTGGCTGTTCCTGCTCGCGCGCCTGTTCGGCGGCGCGATGAGCGGCAATCTCTCCGTCGCCACGGCCGCCGTCGCCGATGTCACCTCGCGGGAGAACCGTGCCAGGGGCATGGGCCTGATCGGCGTGGCGTTCGGGCTCGGCTTCATCACGGGGCCGGCCATCGGCGGACTCATCGGCGCTGTCGAACCGGGCGCACGCTGGGCGCACTACGGCATCAATCCGTTCTCGGCGGTGGCATTCGTCGCGACAGGCTTCTCCCTTCTCAACCTGGTCTGGATCGGCGCCCGTTTTCGGGAGACCTTTGTTCCCGGCCGGGAGGGCCCGGCGCCGGCCGAACGCACGAGGCATCCCGTCCGCGCCCTGTTTGCGATCCGCGATCCCGCGATCCGCCGGGCCAACCTTGTCTACTTCCTGATGGCGCTCGTCTTCAGCGGCTACGAAACCACCATCGCCTTCCTGGCGACAAAGCGGCTGGATTACACCGTGCATCAGGTGACCGGAATCCTCGTTTTCGGGGGCGTTGTCTCGATCCTGACGCAGGGAGTTCTGGTGCGGCGCTTCGTGCCGCGCCTCGGCGAGAAACGCTCCGCGGTCCTCGGGCTCGGCCTGATCGCAGCCGGATTCGCCGTTCTGGCCGTCGCCGCATCGTCCGCGCCCGCGTATGCGGCCGTGGCCCTTGTTTCAATCGGCTCGGGCTTCTCAAACGTCGCATTCTCCTCGTTGATTTCGCTTTACAGCCCGGCGGACGCGCAGGGCAAGGTGCTCGGGATATTTCGCTCGCTCGGTTCGCTCGCCCGCGCCGCGGGTCCGCTCGCCGCAGGCGTTATCTTCTGGTGGTGTGGTTCGCTGTTCACATATATTCTTGGTTCCATCTTGCTGCTTGTGCCCCTGGCGGCCGCGCTCAGGATGCCTCAGCCGGAGAAATGAATCCGCGATTCGACAGTGTCCTTCCGCTCGCATCCCGCCGCCTGCAGGCAGCGGCGGAGGCGCTTGCGCGCCTGTTGCGCCGGCGCGCCACGGCGCTTCCCTGCCTTTTCGCCTGCGCGTTGCTGCTGCTCCCCGGCTGCGCGACCTTCCATCTGCCCCCGCGCCACACCAGCCTCGAGTCGGCGCGCACCGTCCTGCCCGCCACCCTCGTGTCGAACTTCCTGGTCATCGAGACCCCCGTCGACAAGCACACCTCCTATCACTTCATCGTCGACACGGGTTCGTCGGTCACGCTCGTGACCCCCGATGTGGCAAAACATTTTGGCGGCCGGCCGCCGGCCAGCCAGACTACTATGCGCGTGCGCGGCGCCAACGGCGAGGTGAAGGTGCTCAACCCCGTTGTCCTCAAACGCCTCCAGCTCGGAGGAGCGCGCTTTGAAGGCGTCCAGGCGCTCACCCACGATCTCTCCGACTTTTCAAACCATCTGGGCGTGCAGATCGACGGCGTGCTCGGCTTTCCTCTGTTCCGCCAGACCCTGCTGACCCTCGACTACCTCCACTCGCAGATCATCATAACGCCCTACGGGGTCCCCACGGCCCAGCCCGGCGTCACCATCCCGTTCAACAACGAACAGAACACGCCGCTCATTCCGATCCAGCTCGGCTCCGAATCCCTCGTCGCGCTGGTCGACTCCGGGAGCGACGCGCCCCTCAGCCTGAACACGGTCGGCCTTCATCCTGTCTTCCGTGTCGATCCAAGGCCCGGAGTGCTCCTGGCCACCCTTTCGGGCGACCGCCTGGGGATGACCGGACGCCTTGGCCTGCCCGTGACCATCGGCGCCTACGTCATCGAAAATCCGATCGTCAACGTGACGGATGAGCTGTCCTCCATCGGCGGCGGCCTTCTTCGCAACTTCACCGTGACCTTCGACCAGAAGCGGAATCAGGTGACGTTCTTCCGCCCCAACTACGATGCGATCCACGTCGGGCCCGCCCGCAGCACCGGCCTGAGTTTCGCGAAGATCCCCGCGTACTGGCGCGTGGCGGGCGTTGTCGCGGGATCCCCCGCCGAGCAGCTCGGCGTGCAGGCCGGCGACCTGTGCACGCGGATCAACGACGAACCCGTGGCGAACTGGCCCTACCAGCGCTACTCGGAGCTGGTCCGGACCGCCGGGCGGATCACCTACACCTTCATCGAGGGCAGCAACGAACAGAAGGTGGCGCTGCCGGTCTTCGACCTGGTGCCGTAGGGGAAATCCCGCTACAGCCTTTGGAGCAGGAAGGCCCCCGCGCCGTCGCAGCCGTCCTCCCACGGCCGGCTGCTCCGGGTCCGCTCCAGCGCAAAGCGCCCGCCGGCCGCGCGGAGGAACACCTCGACAACGCCCTCGTTCTCCTCCTGCTCAAGGCTGCACGTGCTGTAGACCAGCCTGCCGCCCGGAGCCACAAGCCGCGAGGCCGCCTCGAGCAGCGCAAGCTGCTGCCCGGCATGCTTCGCGATGTCGGACTCGCGGAGCCTCCATTTCACGTCCACGCGGTGGCGCATGACACCGGTGTTCGAACACGGAACGTCGAGCAGCACCGCGGGAAATACGGCGGGCAGGTTGTGCTCCTTGAGCAGCCGGGGGGTCAGCTTGAGCACGTCGGCCTGGACGAGCACGACGTCCGTCCGCCGCGCCCGGGCGAGGTTCTCCTTGAGCCGCTCGATCCGCTGGGGGTCGGGCAGGTCGACGGCCACAACCCGGCCGGCCTCCGCCGCCGTGCCGCCGGGCCGGCTCGCCCGCTGTTCCAGCAGGTCCGCCAGCAGGAGACTCTTCCCGCCCGGCGCCGCACAGAGATCGACGACGGTCTCGCCGGCCCGGGGATCGAGCAAACCCGGGGCGGTCAGCGTGGCAGGGTCCTGCAGGTAGAGCGCCCCTTCGGCGAGCAGCCGTTCAATCTCCGGCCAGTGCCCCGCGGACACGACGAAAAATCCCGCCCACGGCGTCGCCTGCAGAAACCCGGGCGGGCCGTCCGGTGCGGCCGCATCCCCCCTGCCTGCCTCCCCGGATTGAAATGAACCGGCTCCGTCAGACCGCCCCCTCCAGCGGGCGTAAACGGGCGCGGGCGTCTGGTTCCATTTCAGCAGCTGGATTGTCGCACCGGCGCCAAACTGCGCCAGCCAGCGCCTCACGAGCCATTCGGGATGCGAATAGAATCCCGCCAGTTCGGCGGCGCCCGCGTCGTCGGACGGAGGCGGGCCATTGAGACCGGGGCCGCGGACCATCTGACGAAGCACGGCGTTGACAAGGCGCACTTCAGCGGGGCTGAGCAGCCGCTTCGCCTGGGTGACCGCATGATGAACGACCTTCGCCGCCTGCCCCTCCCCTCCGTCCGCCGCCGCCGCCTCAAGCAGTTCAAATCCGGCGACCAGCAACACCGCACGGAGCCGCGCGCGGGGCGGCCGCGACATCGCGGCCTTCAGAAGGCCATCCAGCCGGCCGAGGTTCCTCACGGCCCCGTACAGCAGGTACTGGCATCTCTCCCGCTCCTGCCTCTCGTCCGCCGCGGCGACGCCCGCCGCCGGTTCTTCAGGCCGTCCGACACCAAAACCTGTCTTGCCCCCGGCTTCCGTGCTCCCCAAAAGAGCCGAATTCCATCCGGCGTTCTCCATCAGGCCGTCGAGCCGCGTGCGCATCCGCAGCCAGCGTTCCAGCAGGACGGCCGAACGCATCCACGCATTGCCCGAAGTATTGATCGGCAAGGGCTTCATTTGCGCGATGTTATGATACACAGTTTGACAATCCATCCCAATCTCGCCTCAACTTACCGTTTCA